>CANQEX010000016.1 GCA_947596225.1 uncultured Clostridia bacterium
TTTTCCACAACATGGACATTTTGTTTTTATCCATTCTGTTTGTTTTGCTAAAGGTGATTCACCATTTTCTCCTGGTTCATAATCTTCTACCTCTGGTAATACAAGTGGTAATTCTGATTCAGGTATAGGATTCCAACCACAATCTTCACAATATACCATAGGTATTGGTTCTCCCCAATATCTTTGACGAGAAAATACCCAATCACGTAATTTATAATTAACTTTTCTTGTTCCTAATTTTTTATCTTCTATATATTCTATTGCTTTTTTTATTGCATCTTTAGAATTTAATCCATCTAAAAATGATGAATTTATAGCAATTCCATTGTCAACATCTGTAAAAGCTTCTTCCATAACTTCATTAATTTTATTAGATTTTTTATCTACTATAACTTGCTTTATAGGTAAATTAAATTTTTTAGCAAATTCAAAATCTCTATCATCATGTGCAGGAACAGCCATAATAGCTCCTGTACCGTATGTTATTAAAACATAATCAGAAACCCAAATAGGAATTGTTTCATTTGTTAATGGATTTATTACTTTTATTCCTTTTATCTCAACACCTGTTTTTTCTTTATTTAATTCTGATCTTTCAAAATCTGATTTTAAAGCAGATTTCTCTTTATACTTATTTACTTCATCTAAATTCTTAATACTATTTTCATATTTCTTGATTAACTCATGTTCAGGTGCTACAACCATATACGTAGCTCCAAAAATAGTATCAGGTCTTGTAGTATAAATAAGCAAATTATCTTCTACCTTTTGATTATTATCAATGACTATTGGAAAATTAACTTCTGCTCCTTCACTTCTGCCTATCCAATTTATTTGTTGTGCCTTAATTTTATCTAAATAATCTATATCTTTTAAATCATCTATTAATCTTTGTGCATATTCTGTTATTTTTAACATCCATTGTGATTTTTCTTTTTGTACAACAGGACTTCCACATCTTTCACATACACCATTTACTACTTCTTCATTTGCTAAACCAACCTTACATCCTGTACAAAAATTTATTGGCATAGTAGCCTTGTATGCTAATCCTTTTTTATATAATTGTATAAATATCCATTGTGTCCATTTATAATATTCTGGATCTGTAGTATTAATTTCTCTTGACCAATCAAAAGAAAAACCTAATGATTTTAATTGTTCTCTAAAGTGATTTACATTATTTTCTGTAGTTATTTTTGGATGAACATGATTTTTAATAGCATAATTTTCAGCTGGGAGTCCGAAAGCATCAAAGCCTATTGGATATAAAACATTATATCCTTCCATCCTTTTCTTTCTAGCTATAATATCTAATGCTGTATAACTTCTAGGATGACCTACATGTAATCCTTGACCTGATGGATATGGAAATTCTATTAAACCATACCATTTCTTCTTATTTGTAAAATCTTGTTTTGCATTAAATGTTCCTTCTTTGTACCACTTAGTTTGCCATTTTTCTTCAATTTCTTTAAAATTATATGCCATATACTTTCACTCCCCTTTTATACTTTAATGTTTATTATTATATACTAATATTTCGCACTTTTCAAGCATTTAGGACATAAAAAAAACACTTCATATATTTTGAAGTGTTTCTTTAAATTTTTAAACTTAAGCTTTTTTTGCTATTTCTGCTAATTCTGTAAAAGCTTTACTATCAGAAACTGCTATTTCTGCTAACATTTTTCTATTAATTGTAACATTAGCTTTTTTTAATCCAGCAATCATTTTGCTATATGTTAAACCATTCATTCTAGCTGCTGCATTAATTCTTGTTATCCATAACTTTCTAAAATCTGATTTTTTATCTTTTCTTCCTACATATGCATACATTCCAGATTTCATAACTGCTTGTTTAGCATTTCTAAATCTATAATGTTTAGCACCATAGTATCCTTTTGCTTGTTTTAATACTTTTTTATGTCTTGCTCTTGTTGTTCTAGCTGTTTTTACTCTTGCCATTTATTTTCAACTCCTTCTATACAAATTTAATACTAATTACCATAAGGTAATAACTTTTTAATTCCTGCTACTACAGTTTTATCTGCATATGCATTTTGAATCTTTCCTGTTTTTCTTTGTCTTGTTGTTTTTGTAGCTAAACGATGTCTTCTATTAGCTTTTGTTCTTTTTACTTTGTCTTTAGCTGTGAAAGAATATCTTTTCTTTGCAGCTTTATTTGTCTTTACTTTTGGCATTTTGAAAACTCCCTTCAATTTTTATATTTTTTTTGATAAAATTATAAACATGTTTTTACCTTCCAAGAATGGCTTTTTTTCTACTACTGAAATATCTGAAAGTGATTCAATAAATTTATTTAAAACTTGTTCACCAGCTTTAACATTATTTAATTCCCTTCCTCTAAATCTTACAGTAAATTTAACTTTATTTCCAGACTCCAAAAATGCTCTTGCATTTTTACTTTTAAATAAAAAGTCATGTTCACCTATATTTGGTGTAACTCTTATTTCTTTTAATTCAACAGCTTTTTGATTTTTTCTAGATTCTTTTTCTTTTTTTGCTTGTTCAAATTTGTATTTTCCGTAGTTCATTAACTTACAAACTACTGGTTTACTATTTGGCGCAACTAATACTAAATCTAAGTTTTGTTCTTCTGCAAGTTCTAGTGCTTTTTCAATATCTAAAACTCCTAATTTTTCTCCTTGTGCTCCTATTAATTGAACTTCTTTTTCTTTAATTTGTCTGTTTATAGGCAACTCTTGTTTTATGGTAAAACACCTCCCAAAAAAAAAATTTGACTTATTTTAAAAAGCCAAATCCACATACTAATTCATTATTATTATTTGAATTTTAACCTTATGCTTTTACTTAAGATAAGGTGAGAAGTGGATGCTTCTTCTTAAAACATTAATAATATACTACTTTTTTCTCAATTTGTCAAGTTTTTCATAAAAAAAGTGAACAAATATTATTGCTCACTAAAAATTATTTATGGTTTCTTATGAAAAATTGAAAATAATTTTTCTTTAATTTTTTGAAAAATATTTTTATTTTCTTTTGATATTAAAGTGTCATTCTGATTTTCATCAACAGATTCTTGTAAATCAGTATAATCTTTTATATCTGAATTTTGTTCTGTATATTGATTATACTTTTGAATTACTCTAGGCCTAGAAAAATCTTCTTTTTCTTCAGTTTCACCGCTATCTTCACTTTCAAATATATTATCTAAATCATACTGCTGTCTTATTCTATTATCTAATTTTTCTTGATTTTGTAACATTATATTATATAATTCTTTTTTTCTCTCTTCATTTTCACACCAATATTTTAAATGTAATAAAGCAATTATTTCCAAAGTATATCTTTTTAATCCTTGTTTTTGAAGTGGTATGTATGGATTAATATTTACTGTATAATTAGGATCTTTATATTTACTAAAAAAGTTTAACATTTTTTCTGGTACTTTTTCCCTATATTTAGAATTCATATGATTAATAATATAATCTACTTCTGTATAAGCTTGTATGTCTTCTAATGTAATTGTAACGCTCATTTGTAACCCTCCAATATCCTTTGTATTTTTATCTTTCTACATTATCCTTATTAGCATCTATTCCAATTTCTGTTTTTCCATTTTTTAAAACTTCATTTACTATTTCTTCTGGTTTTCGAGAATCTTTTTTTAAAGCATTTAATTGATTTGATACTTTTTGTCCTGCTTGAATTGTTGCATTAATATTTGTATTTTGAGCATTTTCTAAAGAAGCTTTTAACATAGCTATTTCATCTTTTGAAATTGTATTCAAATCTGTTGTATATTTTGCAACTAAAGTTAAATTTTCTGTTACACATTGCATTTTTTCTTCATTTGTCCATCCAACAAATGTGTAAGTCATTTGATTAGTTGCTTCTTTTTCAGGAGTTTTTCCTTTATAACTTACTGTATCACCATGTTTTACGATCTGTTTATCTAATACAGTTTGTTCATCTTCATCTAAAAAAACTACTTCATAACTTTCCACACCGTATTCCTCCATTTATTCTTAGTATATAATTATAATTATTATATTCTTAAACATTTTTTTTTGCAAGTATTTTACTATATAAATTTGTAAAAAAATAAGGAAAAACAATCAACTTTGCTTTTCCCTATTTTTCTATGAATTCATATATTTTATATATAATTCTATTTTTTATTTACTAAATCTTTTAATGCTTTTCCAGCTTTAAATACTGGAGCTTTTGATGCAGGTATTTTGATTTCTTCTTTTGTTTGTGGGTTTCTTCCTTTTCTAGCTGCTCTTTTTCTTACTTCAAAAGATCCAAATCCAACTAATTGAACTTTGTTTCCTTTTTCTAATTCTTCTGTAACTGTACTAACAAATGCATTTACAGACTCCTCTGCAGCTTTCTTTGTAACTCCTGTTTTTGCAGCCATTGCTGCGATTAATTCAGCCTTGTTCATTTTTTTATTACCTCCTAATAGAATTTAGTATTATGTAGAAATTTTATTTTATTCTACAATATTTTTATTCTCCAAAATATGCTTAATTCCTTCTTTTTTTTCATTTTTTTTGTTTTTTTCCCTTATTTTTCAACTTTTTTAGGTTTCATTAATCTGAAATCCCAGTATTTTCAACGCTTTCATAAATGTTACTTTTGTTTATCATTTTCATAACAAAAACGCAAAAAATGTATATAATTACAGCAATAAGTATTGAAAAAATTGTACACAATAAACTATTTAATTTTTTTACAATAAATAGTTTATAAATATTTATTGAGCAAAATATCATTATTATACTTGCTATTATAGGTTTAATTCCTAACTTAAACAAACTCTTTTTAAAATAAATATATTTTTTCAATACACAAAAAACAATTATAAATGAAACAATATTAGACATTATATTTCCTATTATCGCACCCTTTTCATATATATTTTTAATTGGAATAAATAAAATATTACAAATTATTTTTACTATTAATCCAATTATTGCAGAATAAACAACAATATTATTTTTACCTAATCCTTGCAAAATTCCATATATTGTCTGTGTAAGCATTGAGAATATGATACTAAAAGATGCTAATGCTAATAACTCATAACCATCATGTGCATTTGGAAATAGTAAATTAAATATTTGTTTAGAATAAGTAAACATTCCAAAAACACATGGTATTGCAATTATTAATGTCATACATAATGACATTTCTATTTTGTTTATCAAACCATTTATATCATTAATTGCTTTTCTTCTTGATATTTCTGGTATCAATGAAGTTGAAATTGCAATATTAAATGAAAGTGGTAATGCAATTAGTATATCAACTTTTGAACTTAATATACCATATTTTATTTTTGCAGATTCTTCTCCTATAATATTTTTTAGAATTCTAACAACAGTTATTGAATCTATATTTTTTCCAAATGAACCTAAAATTGCACTTACTGTCATTGGTATAGATATTACTAAAATATTTTTTACTATGTTTATTATTCTTTCTTTTTTATAAATTATTCCATCAAAATATATATTCTTCCTTTTTATATTAATATATTTTTTTATCATATATATTAAGCTTAAAAATGTTGCTATTGTTGTAGCAAGATTTGCTACTCCAGCTAATATCTCTATTTTGTTAGTTTTTCTTGATAAAATTTCTACAAATACTATTGTAAATAAAGATTTCATAACTTGTTCAAAAAATTGATTTTTAGCAGTTATATAAATTTTGTTTTCTCCATTACAATATCCTTTAACAACTGAATTTATTGATACAAAAAATATTGCAGGAGATAAAAGCATTAAACTGAACTTTGCTTCTGGAATTTCTAAAATTACTTTAGAAATAAAATCAGATAATACAAATAATGTTATGCACCCTAAAAAACCTATAAAAGCAAATATAAATATAGAAACCTCAAATATTCTTTGAGAATTAATATAATCTTTTTTAGATTTCTTTTCAGATATTATTTTAGATATAGCATTAGGAATTCCAAGTGAAGAAATAGTCAAAAGTAATGCATATATTTGATATCCACTCATATATATTGCATTACCTTTATCACCAAATCCGGTTTTATTTGTTAAATACAAACTATATATCACACCAAATAATTTTATCAATATTTGCGAAATTACTAATGATAATATTCCTTTTATGAAGTCCGAAACTTTTGCTTTCAAAACACCCTCCATCATTTTCTTAAATTAATTGTATTATTGATTTATTTTTATATTCATTTTTTCTTACGGAAATCTTCTTTTTTTCTTCAAAACGCTTGATTTTTTTTTGATTTTGTTAGATAATATATATGTATAATATTGTAAAAAAGGAATTTTTAAATATGGTTATGAAATATATAGATAATTTTTTAAAATATTTAAAAACAGATCGAAATACATTTGCTACATATTTACTGACAATGTTTTCAATATATATATGTGTAGATAGAATTGCAGAAATATTAATTATAATTTTTTCAGGCTTATCTGTATCTTATTGGGGACCAATTAAATATACTTTCGCAATGGCGTGTCCTGTATTTGCATTCTACTTTTCTTTTTCATCAAAATTTGTAGAAGATAAATACACAAAACTATCATTTTTCTATACATATATAATTGCTTTATATATTGTTTTTTTATCAATGGTAGTACAATGGGTTAATCAAATAGGTTGGTTAATTTTATTTTCAGTACCTAATTATTCTTATATAATTACTACTTTTATGGATTTAATAAAACCAGCTTTTTCAGCATTTGCTTGGTATATTCCACTTTGTAGTTTCCTACCTGTTGTTAAATGGCTAATATATACTGTTGATGATACATTATTTATAAAAGAATCAATTTGGGATTATCATGGAATAGATTTATCAGACAAATCTATTGGTTGGGGACCTTATACTTGTGAAATGTTTATTTGTAAAGATAGAGAAACAGGAAGTAGTATAAAAATTCCAGAAGCAAGAAGATTTGAATCAACTTTAGTTGTCGGTGTTTCTGGTTCCGGAAAAACATCTATGATATTTGAACCTATGATTGCAAGAGATATTGAGAAAAAATTCTTCTTAAGAGAAACTTCAAAAGAATTAGCATATACTGCTTTAAAAACTAAAATAGCTGTTTTAAACTCACCTTTTTCTAATGAATACATAAATGAAAATTTCAATTTAAATATGATTTCACCAGTTTCTAGTAAAGAAAAAATATTTAAAGCATATTTTTCAAAATTAATTTACAATTACAGTTTTGAAAATACAGTATATAAAAATTTAGGAATTACATATATGGCTCCAGATTATGAATCTATATCTCATATAAAAGATGTTGCTAGCAATTTTGGTATTAAATATAATATTATAGATCCTAATGATAATAATTCTATTGGTTTAAATCCTTTTATATATGAAGATCCTATAAAAACTTCTATTGCTATATCTTCTATTTTAAAAAGAATGTATGCATCTGGAACTATGCATACTCCTGGTACAGAAGATGAAGCATTTATGCACAATATAGTTACACAGGCAATAGAAAACTTAGTATTAATGCTTAAAGAAGTTTATCCAAGATTACATGAAGGTCAATTACCTAATTTAGAAGATTTGTTAGATTTACTAAATGATTTTGATCAGATTGAAAAAATGGCTGAACAAATGAAACAATTTCCAGAATTAATTGAAAAATACAAAATTCAATTAGGATATTTTAAGAAAACTTTTTATAAAACAGCTCACAACAGAGAAGAAACTGAAAAATATTTACAAGCTTCTGCTTCTCAACTTGAAAATCTACTTAGATATCCTGGTGTTAGAAATATTTTATGTAATAGAAATAATAATTTAAATTATGATAAAGCTTTAGAAGATGGAGAAATTACACTAGTATGTACTCGTAGAGGTGATTTAGGAGCTAGTATCCATAAAGCATTTGGATTATTCTTTATATTACTTATGCAACAATCTGTTTTATCTAGACCTGGAAATGAAAAAACAAGAATACCTCATTTCTTATACATAGATGAATTTCCACCTTTTGTTTGTAAAGCTACAGAAGATATATTTACTTTATATAGAAAATATAGAGTTGGAACTATTATATCTGCTCAAAACCTATCACAATTCGGTATAAATAATGATTATAACTTTAGACAAACAATTATGGCTAACTGTACTACAAAAATTGTTTTTGGTAACAATACCCCTGAAGACAATGAGTGGTGGGAACAAGAACTTGGTGATAAAAGACGTTGGGTATTTGATCATGATTATGAAACTGATAAAGGTGCATATAGTCCTACTTATAAAAATATTTACTGGAGATGGATTAAAAACTTTAAAGCAGGTAAAATTCAAGCATTAAAATTCAAAATGATTATATATAAAACAAAAGACTTAAAAGGTAAAAATCTTGTTGGTCAAGCAAAAGTTGACTTCTTAGAATCAAGATATAAAGAAAAACAAAAAATTAAAAACTACAATTTTAGTAGATTTAGTAATCAAACAATAAATAATGATGATACTTCTTCAAAATCAAAATTTGATTTAAAAAATATAAATTTCAACAATAATCCTAATAATCCTAATGATATGGATCCTATACAAACAAACACATCAGATTTAAATTATAAATTCGATAATGAAGATGCAATAACATCTTATAATTCAAATAATAATAATGATGAATAAAAAAAAACGGACAAATACAAAATTGTCCGTTTTTTTAGTACTATTCTAATATCTTAAATTCAATATTATTAGCATTAAATTTTCCAGTATCTTCATTTTTCACAAATTCAATTAGAGATTTATTTAATTTTTCTGCATTTTGTTTTAAATCAGTAGTAAAATATATTTTTATATTTTCTAATTCTAATTTATTTTTTACTATTTCTTTAAATGTTTCAACCATATGTTTATCATCTTCACAAACTAATATTAATTGTGGTCTAGCTTCATATCCAGAATCAAAAGGAACAAAATTTTCTAAAAAGTCTTTATATAACCTCATTCTTTCTACAAACTTTTCTTTCCAATCTTCTTCTCTTCTAACACATTCAAAAATTAAACTTAGAGATTTTCCATTTTTAGCTATCTTAACTTCTCCATGAGCTTTAAATGTTTTAGCTGTCATTTTTGCAGTAATAACAGGTTTTATTTTATATTGATTAAAGTTTTTTGCTTTTCTCATATATGCAATAATAACTTGATTTCCTGCTAATCTTTTTTTAATCAAAGCTACTGGTTTCGTATTATCTGTAGGTTGCCATTTACATTCTACTTCTTTAGAGTTTAATAAATATTTACCCATTTTTTCCATACAGTAAATTCTATATATACCTTTTCCCTCTTCAGAAGTAAAATAATACCTAGTTAATATTTTAGTTTTAACAAGTTGCTCTAATTTTGTATTTAATTTGTCTTGAGATTTTATTTCTACCCCTTTATGTTTTAAGATTTGAAATATTTGTCTTGAAGTTAAGAATTCAAATTCATTTACCAAATCTAAAATTTTGAAATGTACGTCATTAATATGACCCAAATTAATTTTATGGATAATCTGATTTATAGATACATATCCATCTTTGCCATCAAAAGTTTTTATTTCTCCTTCCCTAATAGCGAATGGAGAAACGGTAGTTTTAATTTCTTGATCTTCTACCATTTTTCAATCCTCCTTAAACAATCAAAAGTTTGATTTTTTTTCTTTCTTTTATAATTTTTTTAATATAGACATTAACCTTTTGTCCATATTCTACTCCTTCTTTATATTCAGCAAGTCCAACTAGATTAGGTTTTAACTCAATAAAAATACCATTTTTAAACTTATCTGTTTCTTTTACAATTCCTTTTACAATAGTTTTTTCTTGATATTCTTTTATATTTTCATCCCAGTCACCTAATAGTTCCTTATATGATAAAACAATTTTATCATTATCTTTGTCTATAGATTTTATCATAACATTTATTTTTTGTCCAATATAAAATCTTTCTTCTGGTGATTTTATTCTTGAGACCGAAATATCTTCCACATGTAGTAATCCAACTACTCCGCCACCTATCTCTACAAAAACGCCAAATTTTCTCATATTTTTTACTATTCCATTAACAATAGCACCAGGTTTTAATTCTTGTTTAACCCAATTAAGTGCATCTTTTTGCACATTCTTCCTTGAAAGTATAACATTATTTTCATTATATATTTCTTTTATTTTAAATTGAACATAACTATTTACTTTATTTTTACAGATACTTGGATTACAATATCCAAAATCATCAACATTTATTTCTTCAAGTTCATTTCTAGGAATTATACCTCTTATATTATTTCCTAAATCAATATGTAAATTAAAATTTTCATCACAATTATTAACAAATCCCTGTAAAATATCTCCATTATTAAATGCTTGTTTTATTAAATTATTATCTAATTTATCTCTTGTATTTTCCCAACCTTCTGGAATAAATTTTTGGTATTCCATAATATTCTCCTCTTTCGTAACTTTAAATTAATTATTTTCTAATATTTGTTTAATTTCTGTTTTGTTCAAATATCTCCATTCTCCAATTTTTAAGTTCTTTACTTCTATTGGTCCTATTTTGGATCTGTGTAATGCAATCACTTTTTTTCCTATTGATTCACACATTTTTCTTACTTGACGATTTTTTCCTTCATGAATAGTTATTTCAACTCTTGAAATATTCTTTTCATTATCTATTTTTAAAATTTTTGCTTTAGCAGGTTTTGTTATATATTCATTATCTATTTTTACGCCATTTCTTAAATTCTGTATTTCTTCAGAAGATATAATTCCCTTTAATGTTACAGTATATGTTTTTTTAATTTCATGTTTTGGATGAGTAACTTTATAAATAAAATCACCATCATTTGTTAAAATTAATGCTCCTGAAGTATACATATCTAATCTACCAACAGGCATAATTCTTTTATTTATATTTATTAAATCTATTACTGTTTCTCTATTAAATTGATCGCTAACAGTTGTTACTACTCCAATAGGTTTATTCAATAGTATATATATATATTCATCTTTTTCTAATTTAACATTTTTGTTATTAAATTCAACTTTATCCTTCTGTGGATTTATTTTTGTACCTAAAGTAGCAATTTTTCCATTAACTTTTATTTTTCCATTTGATATTAATTCTTCACATTTTCTTCTCGATGCAATGCCACATTCTGCTAAATATTTTTGAAGCCTTATATTTTCCATAATTATCCTCTCAATTCTTCTAAAACCTTTTCAAAATATTTAGGTAACTCTGCTTCTAATATCATAATTTTTTTAGTAGTTGGATGAGTAAATTCTATTTTTTGACTATGTAACATTTGCCCTTCTACTCCAAAAGGATTTTTTCCATTTGAATATACATAATCTCCAACAATTGGATACCCTATTTCAGCCAAATGAACTCTTATTTGATGAGTTCTACCAGTTTCAATATTTACTTTTAATAATGTATAACCATTAAATCTTTCCAAAACTTCTATATGTGTTATAGCATTTTTACCATTTTTTGAAACAGCCATTTTAGTTCTATCTTTAGTGCTTCTAGCTATTGGCATATCTATTGTAGCTTGATTTTCTTTTACAACACCTCTTACTAAAGCTATATATGTTTTTTTTACTTTATGTTCTTTTATTTGTTCACTAATATTTATATGAGCATTGTCATTTTTAGCAACTATTAAAATACCTGATGTATCCTTATCTATTCTATGAACAATTCCTGGTCTAATTTTTCCTCCAATTCCAGATAAACTATCTTTACATTTTGCCATAATAGCATTTACTAATGTTCCATCAGGATTTCCATTTCCAGGATGAACCACTAGTCCTTTTTGCTTATTAACAACAAGTATATCTTTATCTTCATATATTATATCTAAAGGAATATTTTCTGGTTTTATTTCTACCTCTTTTGGTTCTTCATTAATAATAGTAACAATATCATTTAAATTAAGTTTATATGAAGCTTTAACTTTTTTACTATTTACTAAAATATTTCCTTCATCTATTAATCTTTGAATAGTAGCTCTCGAAATAGATTTATCTTTCATGCTTATTGCTTTATCTAATCTAATTGATACTAAATCTTCACTTATTTTATATTCCCTTTTATCCATTACTTCTCCTACTCATCAAATTTTCCTTTTGTTATATCTTTTGTAAAAGTAATTTTTAATAAATAAATTGGTAACACTATCATTCTAAAAATTCTAGAAGGTTGAAGAATTAATCTCCAAAGCCATTCCATTCCTACTTTTTGTATAAATTTAGGTGCTCTTTTTACTTTTTCAGCTTCATAATCAAATGTTCCACCTTGTCCTGCTGCAATATCTACTTTTAATTCATTTTTATGTTTAAAAATCCATTTTTCTTGAAGTGGTGCTCCCATAGCAACAAACAATACATTTGGTTGTAATCTATTAATTTCATCTATTACTTCTTGTTCTGAATTATCTTCAAAAAAACCTTCGTGATAACCAACAATATTTACTTTTGGATATATTTTTTTTACATTTTCACATGCAAGTTTTGGAACATCTCCCTTTCCACCTAGTAAATAAAAAGTCCAGTTTTCTTTTTCTCCTAATTCTAAAATTTTTCTAAAATAAGCTTGTCCTGGAATTCTTTGTTTAAATGGTTTTTTTTGTATTTTTCCACCAATTATTACTCCAATACTATCAGGAGTAGCTAATTCAGCATTTCTCAATATATTAAAAAAATCTTTATCTTTTTGAGCCATCATAATAAATTCAGTATTAGGAGCAACTACCATTTTACAAGATTTATTACTTTTTTCAATTAAATTTTTTGTTATATTTCCTGCTTCTTCAATATCAATATTATCAATATCAATACCTAATATTCTAACTGTATTACGCAAAACTACACCTCTATTTTCTTGAAAAATCTATTATAAATACTACTAACAATATCCATCCAACAACAATAAATATATCAGCTAAATTAAAAACACATAAATTAAAAATTTTAAAAAAATCTAAAACATAGCCTCTAAATATTCTATCTATTAAATTACTTATAGCTCCACCTAATATCATTGATATTGCTATAGCAGTCTTTTTGTCAAATCTATCTAATTGATTTTTTATAAAAATTGCAACTATAAATAATATAAATAATGTAATAAAAATATTTTTTAAGTTTCCATCATTGAATCCTAACGCCATTCCAGTATTTCTATCTATTTCTATTTTTAAATAATCATTTCCTATTGGATATTCATAAAAATTAGTAATTAATATTTTACTTAGTTGGTCTAATATTATTAATAAAATTACTATTATAATTATTAATTTTATAATTTTATTTTTCATTCTAACCTCCCTTTTATTCATTAACTAATCTTTTAAATATTTTAAAATTTCCTTCATAAAAAATTCTTTGATAATCTGGATCTTCTTCTAATAGCATTGCTAATTTAGAATCTTGGTATAAAATAATATGAGTCACTCCATATTGTTTAAATTTAACTTTATAGTTTGCAGAAAGTCCAGCAATATTTAATGCATCTGAAAAAATATCTCTTCCATCATATTTTTTTGTTTCTTCATTATAAACACCATTAAATTCTGGTGAATATAAATCACATCTAGAATCTATAAATACTGGTATTCCTCTAAATAATAAATAACTTCCATAATTATATTCATTATATAATTTTATGTTTTTTACATCTAAATTTTTTAACATCCAATCTGCCGCTCTTACAGGATATGATGCCATATCAATATAATCTTGTTTTAATTTTGGTTTTATAAGTTGTGTACAACCTATAATAGTTAAACAAATAATAACTGTAGCTCCAAACCATCCTGAAATAAATTTTTCAGCTTTATTAAACGTTTTTTTGTCATATTTTTCTACCATATTTGAAATTAAATTTGCTAAAATTGGTCCACAAAATATTGCAAACATTGATACTTGTCTTCTAGATTTAAAAGATAAATATGTTATTCCCATTAACATAAATAAATCTGAAAGTTTTATTTTTGTATCTGTAAAAATTAATACCAATAAAAATAATACTATTGCTATACAAAATTCTGTATTTTCTATTAATGTAAGTGGTAAATGTTCATTAATAGAACTGGTTGTATTTCCTTTCATTGTTTTATATAAATATGTATAAGCACCATCACCAGCAGGATTTAAAAATCCTGTTAATAATGAAATTGCCATAATTGAAATAAGTAATAGAACTACATGATTTTTTTTAACTATTATTTTATAAGGTTTCTCACGTAGAATTTTTCTCTTTCTTTTTCTTTCAGATATATTAAATTTCGTTTTGTCAATTTTTGTTTCAAATTTATTTTTTCTTTCTTTATTAATAGTTATCTTTTTTAATATTCTTAAAATTATAGAAAATATTCTTAAATCTAAATCCCAGTCTTCTATTAGAAGTAAAAAATATTCAGCTATATATGGTAAAAATAATACAAAATAAAATGGAAATACTGCACAATGTAAATTAGCTATTAATAATGGGATTATTATTAATAGTATTGCATATCTTATCTTTTTGGTATCTAAAAATTTTTCTATAAAAAAAACTGTCCAAACAAATAAAATAAAAGTTACAAGCTGAGCTCTAGCAGCTAAAAATGTTTTCATTAAATACAATGAACCAATCGTTACAAATAAAGATACAACTTTACTTGTAGATTTTTTATTACATAATGCATATATAGACATTCCTAAAATCGAAGCTAATATCATTGTTGAAATATATATTCCTGCTTGTCCAAAATTATTATATATAATAAACATACCTAAATCATAAAGCCAATGTGGATATGTGTATGGTAAATCATGCCAAGAATATAAATCTCGTGTTAAATCAGAAATACCATTATTGTATATATATTCTCCAATTGTTACTGTGTAAAATGTATCATTTTGCAATGTTTTTGGAGTAATAGATATACAAAAAATAGTTATACATATGATAGCAATTATATTAAAAATAATTCCATGCTTTTTGTCATTTTTTACTAATTTATTATTTGTATTTTCATTATTTACTTGATCTTCTAGCTTCATCTTAACTCTCCTGCATAATAAATTTATAGTATTATATCAAATAAATAAAAAAAAATATATACTTTTAATAAAATTTGTAACAAATTTGTTCTGTATACAAAATTTTTACTTAGAAAATTTATGTATAAATATTTCATGCATAAAAAAACGTCTACATACCAGCTAAATACTAGTACATAGACATTATATAATTTGCTAAAATATATATAATTTTATATTTATGCCTTATATTAAACAACCTCTTCTTCTTTATT
This sequence comes from uncultured Clostridia bacterium, assembly GCA_947596225.1. Taxonomy (GTDB): domain Bacteria; phylum Bacillota; class Clostridia; order TANB77; family CAG-508; genus Scatovivens. The sequence goes on from CANQEX010000016.1 coordinate 15,333, forward strand.
TTCATCTACTTCTTTATTAACAACTTCCATACTTGCAATTGAAACCTCATATGCAACTCTTGTTTCAGAAGTTCCATCTTCAAATTTTTTCTCATATGTTCTAGATTGAACTCTTCCTGTGATTTTTACTTCAGTTCCAACTTCCATATTCTCACAAAATCTAGCATTTCTTCCCCAAGCTATGCTAGGTATGTAATCTGATTTATTATATGCTCTATTTACTGCTAATAAAACATCTGCTATTTCTCTACCAAATGGTGTTTGTCTATAAATAGGTTTCTTACAAACATAACCTACTAAAACAACCTCATTTGTAACTTCATCGGTGTTTTCTTCTGATTCTTCACATTCTTTAATTTCTTTTGCAAAAACAGTTAATATTAATCTGTTCTTATCATTTTCATAATTATTGTAAGATCTAAATTGTCCTTCAACAGTAACTTTTTTTCCAATACTTAAATCTAATCCTGTTAATAATCTCTCTGATACAGTAATTGGTATAATATCTACAGTTGAACTTAATCTAACTACCTCTAGATTAAAAACATAAAATTTTTCCCCATAAATTTCATGACTGTAACTTTTTTCACTTACTACTTTTCCAACTAGTATTAAGTGATTGTTTTCTGAATAATTTGTATTCAATTTTAATTCCTCCTTAAATTTTATCTAATGTATTCTTCATATAATGCGTATCTCTTTGTTTTTTTATTAAAAACAACTATATTATAACACAAACTTAAGCTTTTGTCTACATAAAATTGGCTTTTTTTCAAATTTTATCCATTTTTTCTCTTAAAATTAATGATTTTCTGTTTTTTATATGTCATAAAAGCGTAAACTTATTATTTGTAAACCACATAATAATTATGTTAATTTTTTTACATAGTTTTTAAAAATTTTTCCTCTTTCTTCAAAATTCTTAAAATAACCATAACTAGATGCTGCTGGTGACAATAAACATACCATATTTTTCTTTGTTACTTCTTTAGCAATTTTAACAGCATTTTCCATATCTTCTACAAATTTAATATTTTTATTTGTAGATTTTAAAGCTTCATAAATATACTGACCAGTTCTAGGTAAACAAATAACATTTTCTATTTGTGAATTAATTAAAAATTCGATTAGATTATCGAGATTAACTCCTCTATCATTTCCACCAACTATTAATGTATTAACATTTCCTATTGCTTTTATAGAATTAATAGTAGCTTCTGGAATTGTAGCAATAGAATCATTATAATAATTTATTCCATCTATATTACCAACAAATTCCATTCTGTGCTCCAAAGGTACAAATTCTTTTATTGATTTAATTGTTTTATTCATATCTAAATTCAAAATATTACTTACTGCCAAAACAAACATTATATTATTTTTATTATGTAATCCTATTAAATTCATCTTCTCATCAATGTTCATAGTTTTTTCGTTATTACAATATATGAAATTATTTCTTAAATATATTCTATTTTTTACCTTTGGTTCACATGTTAATGATACAGCATAATCACTTTTTTTATAATTAAATTTGTAATTTTTCATATTATTACTATCAAAATTATAAATTAGAAAATCATCATTTTTTTGATATTTTGCTATATTAAATTTTGCTTCAACATATTTATCAAAAGATTTATAATAATCCAAATGTTCTTCATATATATTTAAAATAATTGCTATATTAGGTGATTTTTTTATATGTTCTAAACTATGTGAGGAAAGCTCTAAAACAATAATACTATTATCTTCTATATTATCAATATCATTAAAAATAGGTTCACCTATATTTCCAAGAAGAAAAGCCTTTTTGCCTTGATCTAGTAGCATTTTATATATTAAAGAACTAGTAGTACTTTTTCCTTTAGTACCTGTAACTCCAATTGAAAAAACATTAAAAAATTCAAAAAACAATTCTAACTGACTTGATAATTTATTTTCAATCTTTGATATATCTATATTTTTTAGAGAAATACCAGGAGCTTTTAATATTAAATCATATTGGTCAATTCCATTTAAATAATTTTTGCCTAAGGATACTTCTAAATTTATATCTTCCATTAATTCTAAATTATTTTCTAATAAATTCATTTCTTTATCTGCAATAAACAATTTCTTTTCTGGAAAATACTTTCTTAAAAATTTATAACTAGATTTACCTTCTATACCATATCCTAAAATTAGTATTTTTTTATTTTTTAAATAATTTAATAATTTCTCTAACATAACACCTCATAAATTAATTTTATTTTTTAAAATTTTCTGAAATTCTTCTGGAACATTATTATTTTCATTATAATATTTTAATAAATTATCATTAACTAAATCAAAATTGTTTTTATAATATTCTAACAAATATGGTAATTTTTTTCCTTTTAAATTCTCAATTGTTTTTGAAACTGCAACTCTTATTTCCCTATATGTTCCAACACATTCAAATGGTTTTGTTTCTCCATAACCACATAACTCTATAAATGTTTTTAGTAATTCTTTATTTTCAAATAAATCTTTTCCAAAAATATTAATTAATTTTTCTTTATATAAAAATGGACTCAAAATTGTAAAAACAAATAAACATTTTGGACACTCACAACACCATTTCCAAACTTTCTCCTTACTTCCTACATTACAACTATTAAAAACATTATGGAATTTTTCAAGTTTTGAAAAAAGCATTGCTATCTGCATTTCATTTATTGGTCTTAATATACTAAAATATTCTATATTAGTTTTAAAATATTTTTTACTATATTCTCTAAAATCATTTTCAAATTCTATTGTTTTAGAATATTGATGATTTATATTTTCATTCTTAATATTAGATTCATTTGCACTATCTTCATTAGATAAAGCAATATATTTTTTATTTAACAAATATGCCATTAAATACGTTAAAAATGCTATTAAAGCAGAAAAAGGAGTATGACCATTTAAAAATCCTTCTGAATTTAATTTTATTAAATTTTTATCTATAAACCTATTTATTTGTACAATTTTATTATCATCAAAACCTGCAATTTGTGCACATTCTAGTGGTACTTTTTGATTTCCTATATGAAAAATTAAACTTTCATTTTTATAATTTTTTAATAAATCCATTGTAACATTTGAATCTTTACCACCACCAACTGGTATTATAATTCCTTGAAAATTTTTATTCTCTTTTTCTATATTTATTTTTTCGCCTTCAGATATTATTTCTACAAAATCATCTTGAGAAATATTTATTTTATTTATATATCTAAATTCACCTAGCCCTAAATAAAATAATTTTTTAAACCAATTTGTTTGAAAACTATCTAGTTTTCCACATTTTATTACAAATTGTGGAGAACATGTTGGCTTAAAATAACTTATCGCTTCTATCATTCCTATATTAAAAATAATATTTTCTACATTTTTACTATATAAATTTTTGAATTCAAAATTCTTTTTTAATATTTCTATTTTAGGTGAAAATTCACATAAATTTTCTATTTTAAATTTATATTCTATTATTATCTTATCTTTTTTCTCAAAAATATTATATTTTTCATATATAAATTTAGGATATTTACTTCTTAAGGTTTCGAATACCATAATTGAATCCTTCCTTATTTTTATTTTATATATTATATGTTAGATAAATAATATTGTCAAAATTTATTATTTTATTAACAATTTCTCTAATAATTTCATAAAATTTACTATGGACAATATTTATTGTCAAATATTATGAAAGGATGTAAATATTATGGAATTTGAAAAAAAAGTTATTGTTGATGTTGATGGTGTTATTGAAACTGGAAAACAATTTGATTTAGATTTAAAATTACCAGAAGACAATAGAAATGTTGTTTATGGAATTATAAGAGATAGCTATGGTAAACCTGTAAGTGATGCTGTTGTAAAATTAGTTGAGGTTTGTCAAGATGAAAGAAAACCAGTTTCTCATACTTTTACAGATAAAGAAGGAGAATTTGTATTTGGTCCACTTTGTCCTAATAAATCTTATGCAATTGAAATCTGGGTAAATAGAGTAAAACATATTAAAATTTGTAAAACATGTGATAAAGAAGGAAAATGCTTAAAAGGCGTTGATTTACACTGTGAAAAAGAAGATATGTATAACAAACCAGAATTCAAAGATGAATGTGATGAATGTAACGATTGTGGAGAATACTAAAAGGAGGGCTTTGCCCCCCTTTTTATTACATATAAATTTTCATTTTTCTTGCAAGTTGTTTTCCTTTTTTTATCATTTTCTTTTTATTATCATCTATTCCCTCTGAATACATCATCATTGTTCCAGCAGTAATTAAACTACCTAGCATAACACCTTTCATAAAACTCATACTAATACCACCTTTCTTTAATTTCATGTTTAATTTTTTCTATATCATTTATTATTTTCTTTTTTTTCTAATCTATACTGTTTAAAAAATGAATAAATTTCAAAAAATGCTATAAATAGTAGAAAAATTCCAAAATATTTTTTTAATTGATTATTTTCTATTTTAAATGAAATTTTGCTACCAACAATAGCTCCAATTATTCCAGAAATAATTATAATCAAAGATAGCTTATAATCTATGTTTTTATTTTTTACATTCATAAATATTGCAACTATTGAAGTAGGTATAAAAAAAATCAAATTAGTACCTTGTATTAAATGTTGTTTTAAATTTGTAAATAAACCTAATAATAATATAAGAATTGTTCCACCACCCATTCCAAGTGCTGCAACAATTCCAGAAATAAATCCGAATAAAATTTCTTTCATAATTTGTACCTCATAAAAGATTTATGTATAACATTAAATTATCATTTTTATTCCGGCATATATCAAAAAAATAATAAATAAAATTTTTAGGATTTTTTTATTCAAATTAATTAATAATTTTGAACCAACATATCCTCCAATTACTCCTCCAATAGCACATTTAAAAGCTAAATACCAATCTATTGAATCTTGATTAAAATAAAAAAAACTACTTGTTAAAACCATAAAAAATATACATAATATTGTTGTAGCTCTTGATTTTACTTCATCTTCTTTTAAAATTAATGTCATATAAGGTACTAATATAAGTCCTCCACCAGCTCCAAAAAAACCACTTATCATTCCAGCTAAAAATCCAATTAAAATATTAAATAAAATTTTATTTTTCATATATTTATTTTTCTCATAAAACAAATATTTATACAAAAAAGCACATTTAAAATGTGTTTTTTTAACTTTAGAAGTGACTTCCTCCGCCACCTCCGTCCGGCCTCCACCACCAGATGAGCTTCCTCCTGAAAAACTTCCGTCAGAACCAGAAAATCCTGATGATAAAAAATTAGATTTATAAATCATTGATCTATGATAATTATAAAAAGTTACACATATATTATTATAAAACATATTATATGTATTCATCTGGCTCATTAAACTTCCTAAATTAGATGTTGTTTGTTCTTTACCCAAATCATAAAAATAATTTATGATTTTTTTATTTAATTTTAGCGCTATTGCCATAATAAAATAGTCTTCCCATAAATTTATATGTTCTAAATCATCTTTTTCATCAAGAAAATAAAAATCTTTTATATAATTTTTTAATCCTATTATTTGTTTAATAATAGTACTTTCCTCATTTGAATGTATCCTTAATTTGTTTACATATCCCATAAATAATAAATCTACAAGAACTGGTATATACATTACCCCTATACCTGAAATAACCATTACTGATATTAATAAAATATGAAGAGTTATCAATACTATTTTAGCACTTTGATATTCTTCATCTAAATTGTAAAAAAAACACGTGTATGCTAATATTATAAACATAAGAGTAGTATTTTCACAACAAATTAATATTAATATTAATATTAAAAATAATATTATTGGAATCATTCTTATTTTTAATGGAATTTTTAAATCGTTTCCAATTTCTATCTTCTTTTCCAATTTCAAATTCTTTTTATAAATAATATACCCTTCTTTTGAGGATTTTGATAATTCTTTTGATAAAGCAAGTATATCTATAGATTTCTTTTGATTCTCATCTTCTTCTAAATAAGGATATATTATATCTCTTACAGTTATTTGATATGGTTTTAAATCAGCATTATTATTCTCATTATATATTATTTTTAATACTTCTTTTCCAGATTCATTAACAGTTTTTTCTAAACTATAAACTCCAAGCTTTACTAATGTTAGCAATGAAATTAAAAACGAATTTGGCTTTATTTTTTTATAATATAAATATTGTAATATTTCTGGTTCTAATTTATACGGTAATTCTCGGAAATATTTATATTTTTCTGTTACTACTTTTCTATCATATTTTAAATAAACAAAAACTGTACAAATAATAACAATTAATGTAGATATAATTGCTATCTGATTTATGGAAAAAATCCCAAATATTTTTGATTTTTCTCCTTCTAAATATATTCCTTCATCTTCATTTATATATTTGTCTAATACATTTTTATTTATAATTTTAGTAGAATTTTTTAAAGCTTTTTTTGAAAATAAAATTCTTGCATCAACAGCTTGAAATGCTTTAATATTTTTTGCATGAAGATATATATAATTATCATTTTTAGAAAAAGTACCATTATCAGAGCCATGTCCAAATACATAACTCGTTTCTCCTATAGCTTTTTCTGGTAAAATAATATTAATATCTAAATTATCAATATTACAATCCCATTTATCACCTATAAAATTCCAATATATTTCTCCAATATCATTATATTTTACAGCAACATTTTTTAATTTATAATCATAAATAACTTTTTTTTCATGTGTTTCAAATGGAGAATATATTTTTATACTATAATTATCTCCTTTAGATTCATATTCATATACATAATTATCACCTATATTTCCTGTACCCTCTGGAATTTGTTCGTATAAAATATTATCTACCTTAATCTTATATAATTCTAATCCATCAGCAGAATTTTTTATATTATTTGTATTTTTTGTTTCAATTTCTCTTGTTAATCCATTTACTTTTTCATCAGTATAATAATCTATTTCTTCTACTACACTCATATCTCCACTTTCATCAACAACTGCAGTAATATTAAAATTAGCAATTTTAAATTCAGCAAAACTCTTATTATTAAAACATATAAAAGAAAAAAATAACAAAAATAAAATAACACTTTTATTTAACTTAATTTTTAACATCATTTTCTCCTTCGTAATAATACTTTGTACCTAACATTTTATCTGGTAAATATTGTTGCTCTACCCAATGCCCTGGATAATCATGCGGATATTTATAGCCTTGTCCATATCCAAATTGCTCCATTCCACTTGCTGGTGCATTCCTAATATGCATAGGAATTGTTCCCGTATCTTTACTTGAAACATCTGCTAAAGCTGAATTTATTGCATTATATGTAGAATTAGATTTTTTTGATTTTGCAACATATACAGCAGCTTCTGATAAAATAATTTTAGCTTCTGGCATTCCTACCATTGCTACAGCTTGCATAGCAGAAGTTGCTAAAACTAAGGCATTCGGATTTGCTAAACCAACATCTTCTGATGCACAAATTACTATTCTTCTTGCCAAAAATACTGGATCTTCTCCACCATTTAAAGCTCTAGCTAAATAAAATACTGCTGCATCAGGATCGCTTCCTCTCATAGATTTTATAAAAGCACTTATATTATCATAATGACTATCTCCTGTTTTATCAAACATAGCTTTTCTTTTATTTAAACTTTGACTTGCAATTTCATCTGTTATTTCTATAATTCCTTCAGAATTCATTTTAGTTGTTAAAACAGCAACTTCTAATCCATTTAAAGCTGTTCTAACATCTCCTCCAGATACTTCAGCAATTGTTTCTAAAGTTTCATCTGAAATTTTTATATTATAATTTCCTAAACCATCTTTATTAGCAATAGCATTTTTTAATACTTTAAAAATATCTTGTTTTTGTAATGGTTCTAATTTTATTACCATAGACCTTGAAATTAAAGCTTTATTTACTTCAAAATATGGATTCTCTGTAGTTGCACCTATTAAAATTACTGTTCCATCTTCTACATATGGCAAAAGTGCATCTTGTTGAAGTTTATTGAATCTATGTATCTCATCTATAAATAATATACATTTTCCACTTGGGTTTAATAATCTATTATCAGCCTCTTCTATAGCCTTTTTTATATCTCCAACACCAGAAGTTACTGCATTTATTCTTGTAAATTTATATTTTGTTGTTTCACTAATAACTTTAGCTAGAGAAGTTTTTCCACAGCCTGGAGGTCCCCATAAAATTAAACTAGATAATCTATCTGCTTTAATTGTTCTATATAATAACTTATCTTTTCCTAAAACATGTTCTTGGCCTACAAATTCTTCTAAAGATTTAGGTCTTACTCTATATGCTAAAGGCTGATTTAAATCCATAAAACTCTCCCTTCTTATTCCTATATTCTATTTTGACAATATTGATAATCCCTTTTTTATTAATTCTTCTACAGCTACATCTTTATTTGCAATTTTTTCAAAAGCTTTGTCTATTTCCTTTTTATTGTACCCTAATATTTGTAGAGCTTGAATTGCTTCTTCTTCATTTTCATTAGTACTTACAATTTCTATTTTAGTTTGATTATCTTCCTTTGTAAGTTCTTGTTCTGCTTTTAATTTATCTTGTAATTCCAAAATTATTCTTTGAGCAGTTTTAGGACCTATTCCTGGAATTTTTTTAAGTAATGCAACATTGTTAGAAATAATTGCACAAGCAAAACCTGCAGGGGTAATATTTGAAAGCATTGCTATAGCTGATTTTGCACCAATTCCACTAACAGATAATAAAAGTTCAAACATTTTCAACTCATCTCTAGTTAAAAATCCATATAAACTAATTATATCTTCCCTTACATAATAGTAAGTATGTACCTTTACATCTCTTCCAATTTCTCCAATTTCATTTATAGAAATATTAGACATAAAAATTTTATATCCTATTCCTCCAACATCTATAACAACATAATTTGTTGATTTTTCTACTAAATTTCCTTTTATATATGCAAACATTTTGTCTCCTTTATCCAAACATATTTTTGCCTATATTGTATCATATTTTTTTCTAAAATCAAGTTTATTTTTATATTTTTTTGCTTAACTAATAAAAGTTTTCATAATATATCAAAAATATAAAGTTTTTTCCTCTTAACACTTGACTTTTGTTGAGTTTTATATTAAAATAATTAAGCATTATGTGTAAGATTATATTTAATAAGTGACACTCCCCGGTAGTCCTTAGTAAATAAAATATTTCATATAATAATATTTAAAAATTGAAATGGAGGTTATTAATACCATGAATAATACTACATATAGCCCTAAAAAAGGTGAAATTGAGAGAAAATGGTATATAATAGATGCAACAGATAGATCTTTAGGTAGAGTTGCTACAGAAGTTGCAAAACTATTAAGAGGAAAACACAAACCAACATTTACACCAAATCAAGATGTTGGAGATAATGTAATAGTAATAAATTGTAAAGATGCTGTTTTAACAGGTCATAAATTAGATCAAAAATTTATAGACATCATTCAGGATATATTGGAGGAATGAAAGAAACCTCAGCTAGAATAATGATGGAAAAAACTCCAGAAAAAGCTATGTTTTTAGCTGTAAAAGGAATGCTTCCTCATACAAAATTAGGAAGACAAATGATTAAAAAATTAAGAGTATATGCAGGTAATGAACATGAAAATGCAGCTCAAAAACCTATAGTTTGGGAGGTAAAATAATATGGCAAAGAAAACTGAAAATATTGTATTCCAAGGAACAGGAAGAAGAAAAGAATCAATAGCTAGAGTTAGATTAATGGCTGGTAAAGGTAATATTACTGTTAATGGAAAAAAATTAGATGAGTATTTTGGTTCTGAAATATTAAAAGTTATAGTAAATCAACCATTTGCTGTTACAAATACAGTAGGAAAATATGATGTAATAGTTAAAGTAACTGGTGGTGGTTATACAGGTCAAGCTGGAGCAATTAGACATGGAATAGCAAGAGCTTTAAATGAAGCAAATAGTGAATTTAGACCAGTTCTAAAAGCTAATGGTTTCTTAACAAGAGATCCAAGAATGAAAGAAAGAAAAAAATACGGTCTTAAAAAATCAAGAAAAGCACCACAATTTAGTAAAAGATAAAAATATTTTAAAAACCTTAGAAAATTTTATTCTAAGGTTTTTTATTTATTATATTTTATCAAATTTAATTATCAATTTTTTCAATACCTTTTGAAGTAAAATTTATTGTTTGATCTCCTTCAAATGCCATATAACTAGTTGCACCTAATTCTTGTACCCATTCCCTTACTTCTATAGTTTTCCAACCACCTGTATTATATCCTCTATTATCAAAATTATTATCATATAAATATTTAGGACAGTTAAAAAAGCAAACTTGTGGAGAAATTAATTGATATACTTCTTTACTAACTCCATTTTGACCATGATGTGCCATTTGTACTGCATCTGCTTTTAATTTTTCATTTCCATTTCCTATCTCCAATAATTCAAGACTTGTATATTTAAATGCATCTCCTAAAAATATTATACTTTTATTTACATCTGTAGCAGTCATTTTAAAAACCATACTAGCTTCATTTCCATTGTCAGAATCAATAATTTCTGGATTTGCAGTTCTAATAATTTCACATTCAATATTATCCATCTCTATTTTTTTATCTTTTTCACAACTAATTGCTTTTTTTATTTTTGGATTATTTAAATTTTCAAGTATTGCATGTTCAGTTTCATAGCCTCTTTTATCATGTTCTTTATACCAATCATCTGTATTAAATGAATAATATAAATTTTCAATTTGAATATCTTGATTATTTAATAAAGATAATAAAGCACCAATATGATCAGTATGTGCATGTGTAATATACCAATGATTAACAACACCATTACCATATTCTTGAATATAATTTAATATGATTCCTGCATCTACATCTCTACCGCCATCTACAATTATTAACTCTCCATTTTTACTTCTTATAATATATCCACATGAATTAATATTGCCTTTATCTTCCATATTACTACCACCAATTAATGTAACTTTCATTCCTTCTTGTGCTTCATTCTCAGTATTTTGCTCTGTACTAGTAGTAATAGTATTACTTGTTTTTTTATCATAATATATTTTTTTAATTGTTATTAATGATATTATAATTATTAAAATACAGATTATACAAATACATACTTTTTTCTTCATGATTACTCTCTCTTTCATTACTCTATAAATTACTTTTTTTATTATATCACAAATCTATTAAAATTACATATTATAATATTAAAATTCCCGTATGTTCTAATAAAATCTTAAGCCCAATTAAAATTAATATTACTCCACCTGCAATTTCTGCTTTTGCTTCATATTTATCACCAAATATATTTCCTATCTTTACACCAAAAATTGAAATTATAAAAGTAACAATTCCAATTATAGTAATAGCTAAAAATATATTTACATCTAAAAATGCAAAAGTTATTCCAACAGCTAGAGCATCTATACTTGTAGCAATAGCAAGTATTATCATTGTTTTAAAATCAATTTTTTCATCAGCTTCTCTATCATTTTCTTTAAATGATTCTCGTATCATATTTATTCCTATAAACAACAATAATATAAAAGCGACCCAATGATCAAAACTTTTTATTTTTTCTTCAAACCCAATTCCTAAAATATATCCTATAACAGGCATTAAAGCTTGAAAACCTCCAAAATAAATTCCTACTATAATTGCATTTTTCCATTTCATTTTTTTCATTGATAAACCTTTACAAACTGAAACTGCAAATGCATCCATTGCCAGTCCAACTCCAATAAGAAAAACTTCTATTAATCCCATATATGTCCCCTACTTTCTTATTAATATTATGATTTAATTTTAATTACAGAACTATAATATCATATTTATTTTTGATACTAACTATAATATAATAACATATATATTATGAAAGGAAAATAATTTATGAAAATAATTAAATTAGAAACAAATTATAGAAGAAATTTATTTTTTCATGAAACAACTAATATACCAGTAATTCCATATTCTTCAGAAATTGAAAATAAAATTATAAATATATATCCAGAAATTACCTATCAAAAAATTATTGGCTTTGGTGGAGCTATAACAGAAGCAAGTGGCTATTCTATAAAACAATTACCTCTTGAAAAGCAAACTTCATTTTTTAATGAATATTTTTCAAAAAATGGATTGAATTACAATATTTGCAGACTTCCTATTGGTAGTTGTGATTTTTCTATAAAACCTTATTCTTACAGTAATAAATCAGATTTATCTGATTTTTCAATTGAAAAAGATAAAAAATATATAATTCCTACAATAAAACAGGCATTAAAATTAAACCCTAATCTTAAATTTATCTCATCTCCTTGGAGTCCACCAAAATTTATGAAAAGTAATAAAAAATTAATTCAAGGAGGAAAACTTTTAGATAAATATAAGATAACATGGGCAAATTATCTTACAAAATATATTAAATACTATAAAGATGAAGGCATAAATATAAATTATATAACTGTGCAAAATGAGCCTAATGCTACTCAAGAATGGGAATCTTGTATATATTCTCCAGAAGAAGAATTAAATTTTGTAGTAAATTATTTATATCCAACATTTAAAAATAATAGTATTAATACAAAAATATTTATATGGGATCATAATAAAGAAAAACTTTTTTCAAGGGCACTTAAAGAAATTAATAACAATAATGCTTTAGAAGCAATTTTTGGTATTGCTTTCCATTACTATACAGGTGATCACTTTGAAAATATTTCTTTAACACATGATTCTTTTCCTGGAAAATTACTAATTCATACAGAAGGATGTACTGGATATTCTAGATTTAATCCTAATGATGAAGTAAAAAATGCTGAAATATATGGGCATGAAATTTTAGGAGATTTAAATTCTGGTATAAATGCTTATATAGATTGGAATATAATGCTTGATAATAAAGGTGGACCTAATCATAAAAATAATTATTGTAATAGCCCTATAATGTTAAATTCTAACAATTCAGATTATATTAAAAATTTGACTTTTTACTATATAGGCCATTTTAGTAAATATATATTTCCTAATTCAAAAAGAATTGCTTATAGTAAATATACTGATAAAATTGAAGTTACAGCATTTAAAAATCCAAATAATAGCATTGCTATTGTTTTAATGAATAAAAATGATTTTAATTATGAATATAATTTATGTATAAATGACTTTATCATACATGATAACTTAGATAAACATGCTATTGTTAGCTATCTTATTGATATATAAAGTTCAAATCTCTGTAACGTTTGCGTAAGTAAGCATATTTGTTTTTTCCTTCAAAATATGATATAATTATAGTATGAAACTCGTAAACCCCACTCTATTTTATGCAATATTTTGCATTATGGAGAACCAAAAGAAAGGAGGAGTATTATGAATAATACTCTTAAAAAAAATGTAGCTTCGGCTACGAGTGGCTTTAAAGCCAAAATGAAAATGTTACTCGTTAACCCAGCCACCGCCGAGCAGCAAAAGGCAAACTTGGTTAACAAAGCCAAGTGTATATTAGCCCGGATAAATCGGGCACTGG
>CANQEX010000017.1 GCA_947596225.1 uncultured Clostridia bacterium
GAGCTGCACCTGTTCCTGTTCCGCCACCCATACCTGCTGTAACAAATACCATATCTGCACCTTTTAGAACTTCTGCAATTTCAGCTCTACTTTCCTCTGCTGCTTGTGCACCAATATCTGGATTTGCACCAGCTCCTAAACCTCTTGTTAATTTTTCTCCAATTTGTATTTTTGAATTTGCTTTTGATTCATTTAGAGTTTGTCTATCAGTATTAACTGCTATAAATTCAACATTTTTTATTCCAGCTTCAATCATTCTATTTACAGCATTATTTCCTGCTCCTCCAACTCCTATTACTTTTATTGTTGCAGTTCCATCCATCATATAATTTAAGTCATTATCATCCATAATCATATGGTAATTCCTCCTTTTTTATTCTCTATATATTAAAATTATAAACACATTATCATCTAATCATTTTTAGATTCACTTTTATGAATAGAAAAAGTCTTTTACTTTTTCTATAATAGTTTTCAGTATATTTTTTTCTGTTTTTACAGATATACTACTAGAAACATTTTTAGCATAAGGTCTTGCTGCTATATATCTAACTAAAGAATAACAAACTCTATAATCAGACTTTACAGCACTTATTAATCTTCCTGTAGAAATTTTAACAGGTATATTTAAAATTATTTTACCTGCCATATCACTTTTATTTATATTAGTTATACCTTCGCCTGTTAATATAACATTATTTATACTATTCTTTTTAATACCATGAGCAGTTATATCTTTATTTACAAGAGTAAATATTTCTTCTATTCTTGCTTCAATAATTTCTATAAGATCAGAACTTTTTATCGTTATACTTTTTGAATCCATATCTTTGCAAGTATTTAATACTATATTATTATCATTATCAATATAAGATTTTAATGCTAATCCATATTGTCTTTTTAGTTTATCAGCTTCCTCATTTGAAACATTTAATACATAAGCAATATCACTAGTTATATTATCTCCACCTAATGGAATAGTATTAGTATAAACAAAAGTTGAACCACTAAAAATTCCTATTTCTGTATTTCCAGCTCCAATATCTAATATCATTACATTGTCTGATAACTCATTTGTATCTAAGACTAAATTCCTTTCTGCTAAAGAGGTTGGAACAACTCCATCTATTTCTATACCAGCTTTTTTAAACACAGAAGTTAATTTTTTTATATATTCTTTTTCTGCTAAAATAATTTGAGCAGTTAAAGTAAAATTACTACTAAATTTACCAACTGGATCATCTATAGCTTTACCATCTTCTAAAATAAATTTATCAGGAACTACATCTATTAATACTTTATCATCTGGAATTTCTATATCTCCTCTTACTTGAACTATTGCTGAAGCAACATCTTTAATAGATATACCAGCAAATTTATCTTTTGCATCTCTTACGATACTATTTTGAACTATAGTTATGTACTTACCTGGTATAGTAGTATAAGCAGAATTTATTTGTAAATTGGAAATATCCTCTACTTCCCTTAAGGTTTTTCCTATAGCATCACTTAAATCATCTTCATCAACTATTTTGCCCTTTTTAATAGCTGAACATTTACTGCTTGCACTACAAATAATTTCGATTTGATTAAAATTATTAACTTCGCCAACAAATGTACTAACTTTAGAGGTTCCAATATCGATACCAACGATTATATCCCCTATTGCCAAAGCTAATTCCTCCATTATTTTTATTTTTACTTTTGAAATACTATGCGTTAAGAATATTACATTTTTTGTAAAAAGTCAATACAAAATGACATATTTTTGTAATTAAATTGTAATATTTTTGTTATCGTTGAAAAATTAAAAACACTTTGCTAAATATATAACATTTTTAAATTAAATTCAATACATAATTCGACATTATTTTTATTCTAATTTAATAATTTTATTTTCCTAATCTTGTACATAGCAAATTAAAAGCATCTAATTTATAGATGCTCAAATTTTAATTTTTTATTCTTTTACTTCCTCTTTTACTTTTTTGTTTTTCCTTTTTTCTATCATAGTAACCCATTTATCAATATAATACCTTCTAATTATTCCTAAATTCATAAACATTCTTCCAACAAATACTACAATAGCTGCTAAATATATATCTACATTTAACTTTTCACCTAAATATGTTAATGCTATAGATAAAATTGAATTTCCAAAAAATCCAGAAAGAAATATTTTTAAATCAAAATTTTTCTTTATTACTGATGCTATACCTCCAAAAACAGTATCTAATGCAGCAACTATTGCTATAGATAAATAACTTGAGTATGTATACGGTATTACTGGTGCCATTGAACCAATTATAGCTCCTATTACACAACCTAAAATTATGCCTATATATATCATTTTTTTCCTCCTATTCTCCTACTATATTTTTCTTAGCATATTCCAATTTCATTTTACCGTTTATCTTCATATGCAGGAATAATTATATTATCATCAACTACACATTCTACAGATTTTTCTTCTGATTTTTTTAAATCTATATATCCACCTTTTATGTTTAAAGCACTTTCCAAATATTTTTTATCTCCTATTGCTTTTATAATATATGGAGCTTGAATTCTTTTTGTATTTACTAAAATACTTATATATTTTACTGTAATAATGTCTGTAATAGATATTACTCTTTCATCATTAATAGAAATAGCCTCTGCTCCTGCAGCATTTAATTCATTAACTAATGCTAATATATCAGAATAATCAATATCTCGTAATTCTGTATTTTTTAATGTTATAATTACACCTTGTCCTTGCAAACTATTATATCCTAAATAACTTTCAGCTTCTTTGATTTCATTTTGTAATAACTCTGCAGTATTAGCATCGTTATCTAACTCTTTTTTATATTCATCTATTTTAGCATTTGTTTCTTCTATTTTTGATTCTACATCTTCATATTTTTCTTTCCAACTTGCAAGCTCTGTTCTAAGTTCTGTTTCTCTCATTGTTTCAAGTGCTGTTATATCAGTTTCATCAACAGTTTTAAATTGTGTAAACATAATCATAGTTAAAATCAAAGCTGTACATGCTATTGATATTGTTATAGTTATTTTCGCTTTCACCACTTTTCCTCCTATTCATGAATTGTTGCAAAATTAAATTTGTATATTCCATTATATTTTGGTATAACTATGGTTTCTTTTTCTACTTGAGTTATTTTTACATCAACACCATCATCTTCTAATAATTTTAAATAACCATATGGAATTGTTAATGAGCCATAAAGTTTAGCAGGTAACCCTATCGCCTTAATAACAAATGGAGCTCCTACTTTTTCATTATTTATTAAGACTGTATTTCCAACACATGTTATCGCTGTATTGGTTACAATTCTTTGATCGTTTATAGAGATTGCTTCTGCTCCTGCATTTTTCAATGCATTTACAACTTCATATAAATCAGCATCATGCACAATAAAATCTGATGCATATCCCTTTAAAATAGAACTATCACCATCTTTTAATGTAATTTCCACTCCCTTTCCTCTTAATTCGTAATTTCCTAATAATAAATTATATTGTTCTAATTGTGTTGTTAAACTACTATGACTTTGGTCTGTATTAGCAATTTCTTCTCTTAAAGAATCTAACTCTTTTTCATTTGCTTCTAAAGTTTTATATGCATTCTCATATTTTTGTTTCCATCTAAAAACACTATCTCTTAATTCATTTTCAGCTAATGTTTTTCCAACAGTTATTGTACTTTTCTTTACTGTATTTATTTGAATTGCAATTCCAGCAGTAAGAAAAAAACACATTATTCCTAATAATATAGATATTTTAATTTTATTTTTTTTATCCATATATCTTCTTTCCTTTTCTTTAAATTTAATTACTACTTGGTCTGAAATATGCATTTTGTGAATTTAAATCCACATTTAAAAATATTTCTCCCTTTTTTCCTTTTGAAACTTCTAATATTGATTTTAAATATAAAATTCTTGTATTTAAGTCAGAAGCATCACCTAAATATACAACCTTTTCTTCTGAATCTAATGTTATTGTATAATTTTTTTCATTTGAAATATCTATTTTTGATATTAATTCTCCTATATCATTACTCTTTGCTGTTTCATATATTTTTAAAACCATATCCATTTTTTTCAAATCATCTAAATTAATTCTATTTCCGGCTTTTATATTACTTAAATCTGTAGAAAAACCAACTAATATTGGTACATTTAATTTTTCATTTGAAATTTCTAACATATATCCTTGAGTATTTATATATACAAAACTATCAGCAAATTGTAGCATATATGTAGGTTCTCTTTCTTCAACAGTTATCTTTACTGTTGAAGGAAGAGATCTATTTACTTTTATACTTTCTATATATGCATTTTCTTTTATATCTTCAACAACTTCATTTTTATTAAATCTAAAAATATTTGTATGTTGTTCTAGTTTTGATAAACTAATTATTTTTTCTTTAGAAATTCTATTATTACCGTATATTTCTATGCTTTTTATATCAAATAAACTAGAACTACATAATAATACCAATAATATTATTAAAAAAATTAAAAAAATAAAAACTTTTACTTTATTTTTCTTTTTTAACTTAGGTTGTTTATTTTTATTATTCTTTTTAGGTTTTTTATTAGATTTTGTTTTAGTGTAAGTTTCTACAATTATCTCATCATCCAAAAATCAATCACCTTCTTCTCGTACTATATTAGCACCTAATTCATTTAGCTTTTTATCTAAATCTTGATATCCTCTTAAAAGATATTCTAATTTACTAACTCTTGTAGTTCCTTTAGCTATTAATCCAGCTAATACTAGTGATGCACCACCTCTTAAATCAGTACTTTCTACATCTGCTCCATGCAATCTCTTTACACCTTTTATTATCATAGTTTTTCCTTCTATAGTAACTTTTGCACCCATTCTTTGTATTTCTTGCATAAATTTAAATCTATTTTCAAAAATATTTTCAGTAATTATAGAAGTTCCTTTGCACACTGTTAATAATGTTGAAAAAATAGGTTGTAAATCTGTTGGAAAACCTGGATACGGCATTGTTTTTATATCTACTGATTTTAAATGCTTGTTAGCTACCAAATAAATTGAATCTTTACTAGTTTTTATTTCACAACCTGTTTCTTCAAGTTTACTTAATATTGGACTTATATGTTCTGGTATAACATTATTTATTTTTACTATTCCACCTGTAATAGCTCCTGCTATTAGAAGAGTTCCTGCTTCAATTCTATCTGGCATAATCTTATAAGATATATTTTTTAAATCTTTAACACCTACTATTTTTATAATATTGCTACCTGCACCATATACTTTAGCTCCCATTCTATTTAACATCATTGCTAGATCAACTATCTCTGGTTCTTTAGCAGCATTATTTATCGTTATTTCATGTTCTCCTATTATAGTAGCTAAAATTATATTTTCCGTTGCTCCTACACTTGGAAAATCTAATTCTATATTTTTCGAATCTATTTTATCATATTTGCATTCAATATATCTACTATTTTCATCAATTTTTATACCAATTTTTTTAAAATTTTCTAAATGTAAATCAATTGGTCTTGATCCAATATCACATCCCCCTGGATATGAAAATCTTACATTTTTAAATCTAGCTAAAATTGCCCCCACAATTATAACTGAAGATCTTAATTTTCTCATTAATTCATCTGGTATTGTAGTTTTGTTCATATCTTTTGAATTAACTATAATTTTATTTTTATCTTTTTTTACTTTGCATCCTAATTTTTTTAAAATTTCAAGTGTTGTTTTTACATCTTCTATATCTGGAACATTATATAACTTGGTAGTTTTTCCACTTATAATTGTAGCCGCTAAAATGGGTAAGCTAGCATTTTTAGAACCAGAAACATCTATTTCTCCATGAAGTTTCTTTCCACCATTTATTATGTATCTATACATATGCAATCCTCCTCATAATATTGATGCTACATATTATGAGAATTTTACATAAATTGTTACGATTATATTTTTATCCTATTTAATAACTAGTTTATCAACTTTAGAAATAATATATTTTTCTAATTTATTCATAAAAACTTCTGGTTCAATTTCTTTTTTAGCTACCATATCTAACCCTTTTTCCCAACTAGCAGTAAGTTCTGGGTTTAACATATCTGGAATTGATTTTACTATTACATCATATATTACTTCTCCCTTAGCAGTTGGTGTTATTATTTGAGTTTTAGGATTTATTTGAATATAATTTATTCTTTCTAATTTTTTTATTATTTCACCTCTTGTAGCAGAAGTTCCAATTCCTGCTCCCTTTATTTGTTCTCTTAAAGCCTCATCTTCTATTAATTTACCAGCATTTTCCATTGCTAAAACCATGCCACCAGAATTATATCTTGATGGTGGTGAAGTTTCAGAATCTTTGGTTTCATAACCTAATACAGGAATTTCCTGTCCTTTTTTCAAATTAGTAAATACATCCAAAGTTTTATCATCCTCATTATCTTTTAATCTATTTTTCAATACTTCTAAATAGCCTTTTTTTATACAAACTTTACCACTACAAGTAAATTGTTCTCCTTCTACATCAATTACTAAATTTACTTTATTAAACTCTGCTGGTGGATAAAAAATAGCAATAAATCTTTTTACAATTAATTTATAAACTTCCTTTTTTAAATCAGATAGCTTGTTATAATTTTCAAACCCTTGACCAGTAGGAATTATAGCATAATGATCTGTTATTTTGCTATCATTAACATATTTTGTTTTAACTAAATTAGTACTATATTTTTCATTAATCATTTTAGAAATATACTGATTTATTTCTTCATCTTTAAAATTTTTATATAAACCATTTAAGTTTTTTCCAATTTCTTTTGCTATTGCTGTAGATAAAACTCTAGCATCTGTTCTAGGATATGTAACAAGCTTTTTCTCATATAAATCTTGAATTATTTCCAAAGTTTCATCTGGTTTTATTTTAAATATTTTTGTACATTCATTTTGAATCTCTGCTAAATTAAATAAAAGAGGTGCATTTTCTTTTTGCTTTGATTTTTTTAGTTCTGTAATTACTGCCTTTTTACCATTAATATATTCTATAAATTTATTAGCTTTATCTTCTAATTTAAATCCAGTATCATTATATAAAAGTGGACTATTAAACATTTTTGAATTTTCTGTTACTTTCCATTCAGCTTTTATAGGAGCATCTTCTTTTCCAAAATTCCCTATTATCTTATAATATTTTGTTTTAATAAAATTTCTTATTTCTCTTTCTCTTGAAACTACCATTCCCAAAACGCAAGTCATAACTCTTCCAACAGAAATACATATTTTTTCCTCATTAATTTGTTTAGCTATTCTTCTTCCAAAAATAATTGATAATAATCTTGAAAAATTTATTCCTATTAAATAATCTTCTTTTGCTCTTAAATATGCTGAATTTGATAAACTATCATATTCAGACATATCTTTTGCTTCTTTTATTCCTCTTTGAATTTCTTCTTCTGTTTGAGAATCTATCCAAACTCTTTTTAATTTTGCTTTTGGATTTGGTTTTGCCATCATAAATACTAATCTCTGTATATATTCTCCTTCTCTTCCAGAGTCACCTGCATTATAAATTTCTTCTATATCATCTCTTTGAAGTAGTTTTTTTACAATTTCAAACTGTTTTGCTTGCACCCCTCCTGATATTATTTCATATTTATATTCTTTTGGTAAAAATGGTAGAGTATTAAGAGTCCAAAACTTTAGCTTTTCATCATATGCTTCTGGATAACTCATTGTTACCAAATGACCTAAACACCATGTTATTATCCACTCTCCTGATTCTATATATCCATTTTTCCTTTGCGTATTTAATTTCAACACCTTTGCAAATTCCATTGCAACAGATGGTTTTTCTGTAATTATTAATTTCATTTAACACTTCCTTTTATATAAAAAAAGGCAACTTTAATAAGTTGCCCCTTCTATTTTATAATTTTATTATTTTATATCTTTATTTATTTTTTGGAATTTAATATAAAATACAATTGCTACTACTAAAATAATACCTATAGCATATACAACAACATTTCCTACTCCTGTATATGGTATATCTTCTTCAGAAGAATTTGCTGCTTCATTAACATATGAAGGTACAATATTATTAACTACATTATTATTTGTTTCATTACTTGTATTATTACTTGTATTATTACTTGGTAAATCAGCAGATATTACAGCATTATTAGCTGTATTTCCTGATGAACCAGAATTTCCAACTTCAACTGATATAGATATATCAGAAGCTGTAGTATCATTTGCACTGTTAGAAGCAACTATATTAGTAAATTGAATTTTTCCAACTTCTCCATTTGTATCAGATTTAGTTTTAAATGTAACATTAAATACATTTTCTTCTGATTCAACAAAAGTAGATTTGCTTAAGGAAATTTTTCCTCTATTATCGCCATCTTCTTCATATTTTGGAGTCCAACTATTCATTCCTTCTATACTTGATTCTGTTATTTTTTCAAATATATCACTATCATATTCTAAGTAACCAGTTAATGAACTAATTCCATTTTCATCTCCAATTTCAATATTAGTAACTTTTATTGTAACTATAAACTCAGTAGATTCTGGAACTACTGAAGCACTAGGTGTCATTGTAACTGTAAAACTTAATGCATTTACAATTGTACTATAAACCCAAATTAATAACAACATTACTATTGTAATCTTTAAAAATATCTTCTTTTTCATTTGAACACTCCTTTCCTTAAGTATAACTTTTAAAATTCTAAAAAGCAATAGTTTTTATTTACTTTTATATTACATTTATGTAACACTTCTTAAATAGAATTGTACAATAATACCAATTGAGATATATCAATTATAGAAACTTTTCCATCTAAATTCATATCTGCTGCTTTTATTTCATCTCCTATTAATTCACAATCTCTAACCTGATTATAATGAAGTATTAATTTAGATATATCAAGTATAGAAACCTTTCCATCTTTACTTATATCACCTCTAACTATCAATGTAAATATTTTTCCATTTGATAATTTTAGCTTCATACCTGTTTTTATAATTTCATCATTATCATTAATAGTAATATTTTTGTCTGTCAATACTTCCAATGAATATGTTGAACTTAAATTTTCTAATAATTCACTAATTTTAGTTTCAAAAGGTATATTCATTAAATAACTATCCCTTTTTTCATATTTTCTACTACTAAGTTCTTCATCATTTTCAGATAATTGTCCAGTTTTAGTAAAAGCTTTTATACAAACATCTGCTTTAGACAAATCTATATCATTAGCTTTCAAATCAGCAATATTTGTCCAATTAGTTCCATTTGTTGATATAAAACTTCTAGATTCAGAATCAACTAATCCAAATGCAGTATTTTCAATATTTGCTTCTATTTGAAAATAAAAACTTTCATTTTCTGATTTTTGTTTTACCACTACTGCAAAACTTTCTCCTTTAAGTTGTGTTGGTTTTATATCTATTCTATGATATCCAGGATCTAAAATTTTATTAGTAGTTGCAACTTTAACTAATTTATTTTTATCAAGTGTATCATCATATGGATTAACATATATTTCTAAATTAGCATAAACTGGAATTGTTACTCCTACACTATCTATTATTTCATTTTGACTACTTTTTCTATCATAAGTAACACCATAATATCCTTCGTTACTTGAGTTTACTCCAAGTGCATAAACACCACCATAATAATCATATTGATATAAATTATCATAATTAATTTTTGAAGTTGATTGAATACCATATAATTCTTGTTCTATAAAGTAATCTTCATAAGAAACATACATATATCCTTTATCAAAAGCTTTATCACTATAACTATTCAAAACTATATATGCTCCATCTGTAGAAGGTTTTGCTCCATCTGCAAAATTATTTCTTGAATAATTATCATCCCAACCAACTATTGTAATTGCATGATCTCTAATTTTTGTACTATTATTGCAATTATAATTTGTTGCTGAAAAAATAGAATTATTATAGTATTGTGATAAACTTCCACCAGTCATTGTTGCTATAGCACCATATTTTATTAAATGTTGTTTTATTATATTTCTAATTGCTTTTAATTCTTCACTTGTATATTCTGTTCCGTCATTTTTTGCATATCTTACAGATTTTGTATTTCCTTTTGAATCTCTTGAATAAGACTTGTGTATTGTAGGTAAAATTGCATAATCATTTACTATTGTATCTACAGTTTTATTTATTTCTGATAAATTAATCTTTTTTTCATTATTTTCAAATGGCATATCATTTTCTACTACAGCACCTTGACCATTAGTTAAATATGCAAGTCCTACTAATAAAAGTCCTCCTTTTCCAACTTCTCTTTGAAATCCATTTTCATTAATACCATCTAAGAAAGTTCTTGAAGTTGCGTAATCCATATGTCTTTCAGAATAATTTGGAATTGTTGAAGTTTTATTTTGTAAAGCATTATTTGTCTCAGTTGATTTTAATAATGAAAATGCCCAACATTCTGTTGTACTTTTTTGATCTTCAACTCTTAGATTTAATCTATTAGCTAAATTATATTTTGAATCTGAAGTCGTTGCAGATACATTATTAAAAATTGAAGTAGCACTTCTTAATAATTGATTATTTAAAATAGGCATTTTATTTACATTATTATTTAAAATACTTTCTGGCACTTCTATTTCAAAAGTTCTAGGCATTAATGTATCATTTTTTTCTTCTTCTGATAGGCTATCCCATTTTTTATATTCTTCTGATATATTTAATTTAAATTCTTCTGTTCCAAAAACAGTTCCAGAAAAAATAAAACTTGCAATTATTGTACTTGCAAAAAGTATTTTCATTTTCTCCATATAATTACTCATATATTTTTACCTCATTCTTAAAAATATAATATATTTAAATTATATATTATTTAAGGCTAAAATTCAAGCAAACATGCCATTTAGTAAGGTTTTTTCGACTTTTTTAATTTTTACAATATTAGGGAATTTATGCTTTTCACAATTTATATCTATTATTATTAAATTTTGGTAACAATAAATTTGTAATTTAATTGTAATATTTTCTTAATATTACTGATATTTATATTTGTTTTTTTTGTTGTATAATATACATATACAAAAGATTTAAGGAGCTATAAATGAGTATTGATTCTATTTTAAAAAGAGAAGGAATAAAAGTTATTGGTCAATTAAACAAATCCGAAACAGAAAAAATCGCATCAAATATTTCAAAAAAAATTGTTGATGCTTTTCCTGAACATAATATTGATAGAAATGGTCTATTTTTTTCTCTTTCTGAATTAAATATGTATATAGCAGAAATGCCAGATAATACTTCTAAAGCAAAATATTTTTCAAAAAATAATTCTATCTATTTTAGTAAAGATATGGATCTTAATGATTTAAATACTTTAGCTCTTCATGAATGTTTGCATTTTATGCAAGAAATAAAAGATAAACGAGGTAAGTTATTAAGATTAGGATTATATAATATGCAAGGTAGACAAAATAATGGTATGGCATTAAATGAAGCAGCTGTACAACTTATGGCTTCAGTTGCATCAAAAGCTCCTTTGGATTCTGTTAAATATTATAATATGGAATTTTCAACAGAAAGTCCTGATTTCTATCCTTTACAAACAGCATTACTTAATGAAATGATATATTTTACAGGAACATATCCTTTATATCATAGTACTCTTTATAGTAATGATGTTTTTAAAAACACTTTTATTGCAAAATCAAATAGCAAAACTTATAATAAAATAGAGAAAAATTTTGATTTAATATTTGAATATGAAGAATTGCTTTCTGAAGAAGTAAATAATCTTGCAGTTTGTAAAAATAATTCAAAAAATTATGAAAGAATTAACTCAAGAATACAAACATTTAAACAAATTATTTTAGAAAAAACTTTAGAAACTCAAAATATTATTTTAACAAGTTGTTTTAAAAATGAATTTAATTTAATAAAAAATTTAGAAGATATTAAAGAATTTCAATATAATTTATATAATTTCAAACATTTAGTTATTAATACAGAAAATTATAACTATTATAAAGATTTCTATGCTGATATGATTAATCAGTTAGAAGAAAAGAAAGAATTTATTGAAAAATATGGAAATATGCTAACAATAGATTCTTTAATGAATGAATTGTCTACTGTTGAAGAACAATCTTTTGGTTTTAAATTTTTTAAAAAATTATTTAGTAAATTAAAATTATTATTTGAAGAAGTTGTTAGAGAAAAAAATTTATAAAAAAATCTGCTAAATTTTAGCAGATTTTTTATATTTTTAAATTATTTTCTTCAGCTTCTTTTTTTACAAGTTGTAAATCATTCCAAAAATCTATTTTTTTACTTTCATCTCTTAATAATGCTGCTGGGTGAAAAGTTGGCATATATTTTATATTCTTTTTTGTTATCCATTTTCCTCTACTAGCTGTTATTCCATATTCATCTCCTAATATATTTTTTAAAGCAGTATTCCCTAATAATACAATAATTTTTGGTTTAATAATCATTACTTGATTTCTTAAATAATCAAGACATGCATTTGCTTCTTCCTTAAGCGGAGTTCTATTGTTTGGAGGTCTACATTTTACAATATTAGTAATATAAACATTTTCTCTAGAAATTCCTAATCCTATAAATGCTTGATTCATTAACTTACCAGCCTTTCCAACAAAAGGTTCTCCTTCTCTATCTTCATCTGCACCTGGTCCTTCCCCTATGAACATAATATCAGCATCTTTATTTCCCACTCCTAAAACAGTATTATTCCTATTTAAACATAAATTACATTTTTTACATTTTTTTACTATATCATTTACTTCTTCTAAACTACTAACCATATTACATACATCCTTTTATAAAGAACTTATTAATGTTGCTCTTTTAAAATTTTTACCTTCTACTCTATAAGAAGATATTTTATCACTATTGCAAACACTACAAAGTTCACAATCTATAATATTTTCTTTTTTTATTCCTATTTTCTCAAAAAGTATTTTATTAATTAAAACTGTATCTATATTATATTTTTGTATTCCATTTTTTATTTCTCCCATTTTAATAAAATCATTTTCTCTTTTAGTAAATTTGAATATATATCTGCATAATTCTTTTACATCTTCATCAACTTCAAAATGGCATTTTCGTATACTTGGTGAAATAAAACAAAAAATATCTTCAGGCTTTGAACCATAACAAGTTATCATTTTAATAATAGCCTTTTCTGCAATTTTTTGAAAAGTGCCTTTCCAACCAGAATGAACATTTGCTATAACTTTTTTTACAGGATCATAAAATAAAAATAAAATACAATCAGCATTTGTTGTAGATAAAACAATATTTTTCTTATTAGTTATAAGTCCATCAATATTTTCAATTTTTGATTGAGGATATACTTTATCAATGCATCTAACATTACTTGTATGTGTTTGTAATGGTTTTACTAATGTACTTATATCTAATTCTAATGCTTTAAATATTTTCTCGTAACTAGATTTTTCATATTTACAATTATTTGAAAAATCTATATTTTCTCCTTTTAATGTATAAGCATGTTTTACTCCAAATTCTAATAATTTTTTAAATTGAATATATTCAATACCTTCTTTTTTATTATAAATAATTTCATTATTTATTTCCAAATTTAGAACACCTCATATCTATTTAAAAACTCTTGGAACTCTATATGAAATTGTGCTAATAATTTCATAATTAATTGTATTACATAAATCTGCAATATCTTCTAAAGTAATATTTTCATTATCCCATATATAAACATCTTCACCTACTGAAACATCTTCTAGCTCTGTTACATCTACCATAAAAGAATCCATACAAACTTTACCTATAATTGGGAATTTTTTATTATTAATTACTACTTGACCTTTATTTGAAAGAGTTCTGCTTAAACCATCTGCATAACCTATAGGAACAGTTGCAACTTTTGTTTTTCTAGTAGTTATAAAACTTCTCCCATATCCTATTGAAGTATTTGCTGGAACTTCCTTTAAAAAAGTAATCTTAGATTTTAACTTACATATAGGTTTTAAAATTATTTTTTCTAACATTTTATCATAAGATTTGTACCCATATAAAATTATTCCTGGTCTTACTAAATTGTAATAACTATTTGGATAATTTAAAATTCCATTTGAAGCACTACAATGAATATATTTAATATTTTCTACCATCTCTTTTATAATTTTAACAGAATCATCAAATATTTTTAATTGTTTCTTTGTATATTCATCATCAAAATCTGCTGATGAAAGATGTGTATATATGCCTTCAATTTCAATATTATTATAATTTTTAACTTTTTTTATAAATTCTATAATTCTATCTGGATTAATTCCTGTTCTTTCCATACCTGTTTCAATTTCAATATGAACTTTTATTTTATCTTGTAATTTTCCTATTTCCTCAAGAAAACTATCTGAACTTATTCCTATTGTAATATTGTAATTTACTATTTTTTGAATTTCATCTTTATATGGTTGATTCAATATAAATATTTCTTTTGAATAACCGTTATTTCTAATTTCAACAGCTTCATCAACTGTAGCTACTGCAACTATATCAAACATATCTATAATGTTATTCAATTTATTAATCCATGTTCCATATGCATTAGCTTTTATTACAGGCATAATTTTTACATTTTTTCCAACATAATTTTGTATTTGATTTACATTATGTTTAAACGCATCTAAATCAACTTCCATAACCGTAGGTCTTGTAATTTGCATAAGCCCTCCTTTTATATATAATTATATTCATTTCCTTTTATATTAGTATTAAACATACATATAGTTTTATATTTACAATAATCACATCCTGTACTATTATTATAACTATATGGCTTTATATCAATTTTTCCTTTTAAAATTTCTTTTGAAATTTCTTTTATGATATTTTTTACTTGTAATTGTAATTTTTGAAAATTTTCTTTACTAATTACTTTAGAAAATTTTTCACTTATTTCTCCACCTTGAGTTAAATATACAGGAATTATATCTGAAAAACCACTTTGTAATTTATTATCCATAAGCTTAATAACAGATACATCTGCTAAAATTAACCCCTCCATTTTGAAATTACTCCTAAGTTTATTTTCTATTTCTTCTTCTGAAAGATTTTTAGCATTTTTTACAACATTATCTATTAGTCCCATATATAAAACTCCACTAGCTTCAAAATTAGATTGTTCACATATAGCATCTAAATATGTAATAAGTTGTATCTGTAATCCATTTTCTATTTGAACTAAATCTAGACTTTTTTTAGAAGATTTGTAATCTATAATTCTTACATATTGTTTATCTGATAATTTTGCAATATCTACTCTATCTATTTTTCCTGTAATTTCAACAGATTTATCATCAACATTTAATTTTATACTATTATATTTTCCATTATTACTAAATTCGATTTCATGTCCTAATATACTAAAATCACTATATTTCAAAGAATATACTATGTAACAAATTGATTTGTAAACAACTTTTTTCAATCTTCTGGTTAATAATCTAAATTTTGCAGAACTACTAAATGTATAATATCTACTAGCATCTAATAATTGATTAATTATTTTATTTACAATTTTTAATATATCTTCATCTTTTAATTGCTTTAAATTTATTTCTTTTTCATCAATTTCTTTAAAAAACAAATCAATTACTTCATGCATAAATGAACCTGTATCTATAACATTCATTTTTAATTCTTGTTTTTCTTTAAGTTTTAGACCATATGTTAAGTGAAAAGAAAATGGACATCTTCTGTAATTTTCCAATCTTGATACACTTGTTTTCATTTGAGTTCCATATAATTTTTCAATATTTTCTTTAGTAATATCTTGAGCTTTATTTGAATAGTAAATTCCTGATATTGCTCTTGAAAATTTTTTTCTATCTTTTAAAGAAAAATATCTTATTATATCTTGCCATTCTTCTGAAATTTCTTCACCATCTAAATAATCTTTATAAATTCTTAGTGCATCTTCAAATGTTGCTTTTGCATTTGTTTTTACATATCTTTTTTGAATAACATCACTTTCCTCTTCTAAATCTGGAAACATTCTTTTTATACGTTTTATAAGAATTGATGGTCTTATAGATTCTCCTTCTTTATTTGAAGATGAATAAGATAAATATAGTTTTTCTTCAGGCGTTGTTAATGTTCTATAAATATTAAATTGTTCTTCATATAAATTCTCTATAGAATTTTTAGCAAGTTCTATTCCATTATCAGCTAAAATTCTTCTATCATCATCATTCAAATATCCTTCAACTGTATTAGATTTTGGAAAATTCCCATCATTTATACCTATAACAAAAACTACTTTTAACTGGTGTCCTCTAGTTCTTTCTGTATCTCCTAAAATAACTTGATCTTGAGTTGCAGGTATCTTACCTAATTCACAAGAATTAAAACCAACTTCTAATAAATCTTTATATCGTTCAAATGACATTCTCTCATCTTTAAAAACTAAACATATATCTTCTAGTATACTTACTAGAAGTTTATAACTTGTATTATATTCATCTGAAATTTCAATTTTTTTATATTCTTTTATTTTTTTATCTAAATTTACATTGATATTATTTTCAATTAAAAAATTATATATTTCTTTACTAATTTGTGTAGCTGTTTTGTTAGATGATATATTTTCTTTAAATTTTAGTAATGGAAATACTATTTTTTTTCTCAAAATTTCTAAATTTTGTTGTAAATCATTTATTGGTTCATATTCAAATTCCTTATTATAAAATTTGTTTCCTTTTATTCCCCATTTTTTACAATAATTTTCAAGTAAATATATATCTTCAAAATTTATATCTAATAAACCTATTTTCAAATAATTAAAAATAGAATTAAAAGACCAATTTTTTGTGAAAATATCTAACATTGATATAATAAATTTTATTAAAATATTTTGATTTAATTCTTTTTTTTCATCAATAAATAATGGAATTTCATACTTATTGCAAATCGCTTTAGCATCTTCTGAATAATTTTCAATTTCTTCCACAATTATTCCAATATCATTATAATTATATCCACTTTTTTTAACTAAATTGTGGATATTCTGTGCAACATATTCCATCTCTGTGTATGGATTATTTGCTAAAAATAATTTTACATTTTTATTTTCTTTATTATATCTTTTATTTGAATTATACAAACTTTGCTCTAAAAATTTTAATTCATCATTTTTTAATCTATGATTTTCTTCTAATAAAATAGTTTCTATTTGAGAATTATTTTCTCTTGCTATATCAATTAGTTTATTAGCATATTTTTTATTAAAATAGAAAATATCTTTTTCTTGCAATGTATTTCTTTCTAAATTGTCTGCTGTAATTCCTACTGTTATTTCTTCACATTGGTTTGTTAGTTTTCTAAAAACATTATATTCTTGAGGTGTAAAACCTAGAAACTCATCTATATAAATATATGTATTTTTAAAAAAGTCTGTTTTATCCAAATTTTCTACAAGTATACTTAAAACATCATTTTCATCTATAAAATTATTTTTTAATTTTTGTTCATATTTATTATATAATGTACAAACATCTTTTAGTTTTAAATTAGTATATTGATTTTCTGTTTCTATACTATTAAGTTTATCTACTGATATATTATGTTTTTTTAATTCTGTAAATAATCTATTTATTATATCAATATTTTTTTCTGATTTACCTAAAAAGTTCAAATTATCTTTTTCTTTATTAATTAAATCAAAAATAAGCATATCTTTTCCAGCTTTTGAAAGATGGGTATTTTCACCACCAATCTCATTAGAAACACGATATGCCATTCTACTTAAAGTTAATACTTCAACATCTATTAAACTTTTTTTGTTTAATACTTCAAATAACTTTCTTTCAGCAGAAAGATTACATTGTTCTGGGACAATAAGATAAATTTTCTTATTGCCCAGATTTTTACTAATACTATCATATATATATTTACTTTTTCCTGTACCACTTCTGCCATAAACAATTTTTAACTTCATATTAGAATCCTTTCATAAAGTTTTACAAATCTTCTTTACTAATTTCTGGATAAGTAAAATTATATTCCTCTGCTATATTTCCATCTTCTGCATGATCTTGAAAAAAGTTATTAGAACCTACTAAAAAATATTTATATCTAATGCTTTTTGTAATTTTTCCATTTCCTCTTATAATAGGATCATCCCATGTAACATCTACAGCATACCAATTTTCATTAATTTTCACATAATTCCATGCATGACTTTCTGTAACACCTGACTTATTTTGGGCAATACCACAAGCAATTATACAAGGAATTCCTAATTCGTCAAGAATATATTTATAAGATCTTGCATACCCCTCACAAACAGCTTTATTTTTTACTAATGTACCATAAATATTATATACATTCTTTCCAGCACTAGCATCGTATTCAGTATTGTCTACTAAATAATCATGAATATTTCTTAATATTTCAACAACATCATCTGTACCTTGTGATGAATTACTAATAATATTTGATTTTATTTGTTCTACTTCTTTAATAACATTTTCAACATTATCTTGACTTTGAAATTCTTCTAATAAATAATTTTGACCATTTCCTCCAATTGATACTCTATATGTTTTCGAAAACGTTCTTGAAGTAATTTCAGTTAATAAATTTATTTTAGTTATATCTAAATAAAACAATTCTGGATTATCAAAAGTTAATGAATTAATAGCTAATTGAAATGCATTATTCAATACTTCTGAACCATTTTCTGTATGTAGTAAATCATCAAAAGTAGTGTCAAAATCTGCAGTATAATTTCCAGTTTTTAATTTATCTTTATTTTCATATAATTTATCATATATTATTTTTCCATATTCATCTAATTGATTATAATAAAACTTTGTACTGTCATTTGTTGTAGTATCATTTTCTTCATCTTGTTTATTATCATTATTTGATTTTATTTGATCAATAGGATATTCAACATTTCCTTCTGTTTGTTCATCATCTTTTTCTTTAACATATTGTATTATTCTATTTTCATCTTTTGAAACAGTATTTTCATTTATCATTTCACCACCAGTAGCAATAACTTCTATCTGTGAATAAAATAGTGATGCAATACTAAATTTAGAAGGCACATGAATTATTCCAAAAACATCTAAACAAAAATATATTGTTGTAAAAATAATAATAAATATCAAAAATATTAAAATATTTGTTATAAAATTATCTTTCTTATTCATGCTTTAAGCACCCTTTCCATTTTCTTTAGTTATATTATTTTGATTTTTTCTATAGTAAAACAAATATTGTTGTGCTATACCAGATAATCCTAAAAACTTTTCTCTAGCTAAAGCTTGTATTTCATTTTTATTAACTTTTTCTTCATTTTCATTATGTATATATAATTCATTTATAACTCTTCTAACCCAAACATCAACAGGAAAAACATCTAATCTTTTTAAAGAAAAAAGTAAAATACAATCTGCAACTTTGGGACCCACTCCATCCAATCTTAATAATTCTTCTCTCATAGAATTTGTATTATCTAGTTTTTTTAGTTCTTCCAAATTAACTTTCTTGTCTAAAATCATTTTCGTTGTATTAAAAATTCTTTTATCTCTAAAACCTAATCCCATATTTCTTAAGTCATCTACTGTAGCATTTGATAGGCTTTCAGGAGTAGGAAATGTATAATAAATTTTCCCATCAAATTCAATTTTTTCTCCATAATTTAAAGATAATTTTTCTATAATTTTTTTAATCCTTGGAATATTATTATTTGCTGAAATTATAAATGAAATAATACATTCCCATAAATCTTGATTTAATATTCGTATACCATCTCCAAATTCTATACTTTCTTTCATATAGTTATCAATTTTCCCTAATTTTTGCTTATATTCTGAATAGTTTGTATTCAAATCAAAATAATTATTTATTATTTCCTTAAAATTACCATTTCTCACAGTTCCAGTAAAAATAATACTACTATTCTCTTCTTTTACTTTTATAACTGCATTTTTAATTACACCCACATAACTACCATCTTCTTGTATATTCCATCTAAAACATTGACCACATTCAAATATATCAACTAATTTAAAAGAATCTGGATTTTGTAAAATATATTTTTCCATAATATCTTCCTTTATATAATATTACTAATTTATTTTATTACATTTATTTTAAATAATCAATAGAAAAATCCTCCTTATGATTCGTGTACCCATATGGGTACATAATAAAGTATTCATTTGAATACATGATAATATTATATCATAAAATAGTTAAGGAGAGCTTTATTATGTTCTTAAGGCGTTTAAAAGATTTACGAACAGATAATGACTTAACACAAAAAGATGTTGGAAAAATTTTAAGTATTACTAATAGACAATATGGTAGATATGAAAGAGGTGAACGTGATATGCCTATAGACTTACTACGTATTCTTGCTAAATATTATACTGTTAGCATTGATTATTTAGTTGAAGATACTGATATTTCTAAAAGATATCCTCCACCCAAAAAAACTTCTAAAGTATAACTTTTTTTAACTAATTTTATATTTATAATTGTATTCAAACGAATACAGCTTTAGGTATTTATTTGGATACATGATAAAATTATGTCAAATAAAATTATAGGAGTTCTAAATGTATTTAAAACGCTTAAAAGACTTAAGAGAAGATCATGACTTATCACAAGAAAAAATATCTAAAATTTTAAAAATAACTAGACCACAATATAGTTTATATGAAACAGGAAAAAGAGATATTCCTGTAGATTTATTGCGCATTTTATCAAAATATTATAACACAAGTATTGATTATTTAGTAGGTGAAACTAACACTATGCATAGATATCCATCTAGTAAAGCAAAATAATAAATTTGTCAATACCAAAAACGTTATTGTAAATTTTTTTTTAAATATATATAATTTATATATATTTAAAAAAAGGATTCTATCATGTATAAAAGATTAAAAGAATTAAGAATAAAAAACAACTTAACTCAAAAAGATATTTCTGAAAAATTAGAAATATCAGATTTATTATATTCAGATTATGAAAATGGGAAAAAAAGAATTCCTATTGATATATTATCAAAACTTGCTAAGTTTTATAATACAAGTATAGACTTTATTGTTGGTGATACTGATGAAATAATAAGATACAAATAATTACTTAAAACCTAATCCATATACTTCTCTAGCATCAGATATAATAATAAAAGCATTCGAGTCTATTTTTTTGGAAATAGATTTTATTCTATCAATATCTCTTCTTTTAGAAACACACATTATTACCATTTTATTTTTATTAGAATAGCTACCTTTTCCATATAATCCTGTTGCTCCCCTATCCATTTCTGAATTAATCATTTCTACAAGTTCATCATATTTATCTGAAATTATATATATAATTTTACAAAAATTTATTCCTTCAAAAACAATATCTATCATTTTTCCAATAATAAATATTGCAATAGCTGAATAAAGACCAATTTCTATTTCTCGAAAAGCAATTAAGTTAGAAATTACAACTATAATATCTATCATCATTATAATATTGCTCATCTTCATGTGAATATTATAATTTTGAGCAATATATGCAATTAAATCAGTTCCACCTGTTGAAGTATTCGCTTTTAAAACTAATGCAAGTCCTATTCCAATTAAAACTCCTCCATATATACTAGATAATAATCTATCCTGAAGCATTATATTTATATTTTCGAACATATTAATAAATTGTGAATATAAAAATGTAGCAAAAAAAGTTTTAGTTGTAAATTTTATACCATTTTTAAAAAAAGCTATTATAAATAATGGTATATTTAAAAACATAATTGTTGTACCCATTTGAATATTAAAAAAATAGTATATAATTGTTGCTATTCCAGCAAACCCACCACTTGATAATTGATTTGGCAATAAAAAACAAGTTGTTCCAAATGCTGCTAATAAACAACCCAAAATAATTAACACAATATCATAAAAAAAACTAAAAACCTTCATACCATTAGTATCAGTGTTTTTAGTTTTTTTATACTATTTTTTTACTTTTTCTTTATCATCTAAAAAATCTTTATACTTTTTAGTTACTACAACATCTATTTTATCAACAGAATGTTTTATATCTTGTTTTATAACAACATCTAAATCATACATTTCTTTTAATTTTAAAATATTTTGTTTCTTATAACCAATAACATTATTTACATCTTGCGGATTTACAATTATTTCTACTTCTTTTACTTTAGTATTAATTTTTTTTATTTTGCTAACTATAGTATCATAATAAATTGAGGATTCTACAAGTTGTCTAAATGTTTCATGATATGGACCTGCTACAACTTCACTTCCCATATTTGTAGGAGCAGATATAGAATCTGTATTTTGAAGTCCTATTCTAATAATATTTATTTTTTTCTTACCAAATAAATAGCATAATTCTTTACATCTTTCTACTGCTTGATTCACAGTTAAAGGTTCATATTCTCCATTTTTATATTGTTTTTCTAATTCTGTACCTTTTATAACAAGAACTGGGTATATTCTAACGATTTTAGGCTTTAATCTAATTAAATCTTTTGCAGTATTTATATCATCTTGATGAGTACTTTCAGGAAGCCCAATCATCATTTGATGACCTAAAGTAAAACCATATTTTTTAATAAGTTTAGATGCTCTAACTACATCTTCATATGTATGTCCTCTTTTACATTTTTCCAATATGTAATCATTAGTAGATTGAACTCCTAATTCAATAGTTTTTACTTTATATTTTTTCAATCTTTTTAATATTTTTTTATCAATATAGTCTGGCCTAGTAGAAATTCTAATAGCATCTATTTTCTTTTCTTTAATATAATCATATGCTGATTTTAAAAGTTTTTCTTGTAATTGTTCATCTATTCCTGTAAAGCTTCCTCCATAAAAAGCTACTTCTTTATAAGAATTACTTTCTTTAAAATTACTTAAATAAAATTCTATTATATCTCTTACATCATTTTCTGTTATATTTTTTATTTGCCCACTAATCTTCCTCTGATTACAAAATGTACAATCATTAGGACATCCTAAATGTGGGACAAAAATTGGAATTATATATCTTTTTTTCACCATGTATTCTCCTAACTAATTAAATTTATTGCTTTTCTTGCAGCTTCCATTTCTGCATTTTTCTTACTACGTCCACTACCACTTGCTAATTTCTTACCATCACATTCAACTTCTGCTGTAAATGTTTTATCATGATCTGGACCTTCCTCTTTTATAATATTATACTTTATTTGCACTTCTCCATGTATTTGAAGTTTTTCTTGTAATACAGTTTTATAATCTTTAACACCTACATTTTTACTAGCAAATTCTATCTGTTCTTTTATATTTTTAAGTATAAAATCTTGAACTAAATCTATATTTTTTGAATCTAAATATATAGCTGCTATTACTGCTTCTACTGTATCTGCAAGTATTGCTTTTTTATCTGTGTTTGTAGCTCTTTCACTTTTTCCTAAATACAAGAAATCACTAAAATTATGCTTTAAAGCTATTTTATATAAACTATCTTCACATACTGCATAAGCTCTAACTTTAGTCATTTCTCCTTCTGATAAATTTTCAAAATTTTCAAAAAGATATTTGCTACTTATAAATTCTAGAATACTATCACCAAGATATTCTAATCTCTCATAACTTTTAACTTTATTCTCATAAGCATATGATGTATGTGTTAAAGCATTTTTAAGTAAAGATATGTCTTTAAATTTATATCCAATATCTTTTTGAAAAATATCTAAATTATTTTCCACTTTATACCTCCCTTTTTTTACTTTTAATATTTTATATTCTTTTCTTATTATTTACAAGTGATTTTAATAAAATAATATATAAATGAAATATTAGCAAAAAAAAAGAAAGGCTTTTATAATACCTTTCAATCTTTATTTTCTATTGTACATTTTCTTTGATATATTCAACAACATCTCCAACTGTAACTACTTTTTCTGCATCAGAATCTGGAATTTCTATATCAAATTCTTCTTCTAAAGCCATAACTAATTCAACTATATCTAAAGAATCTGCTCCTAAGTCATCAATAAAAGATGATTCCATTTCTACTGAACCTTCAGCAACTCCTAGTTGTTCAACAATTATTGCTTTTACTTTTTCAAATACTTCCTCTGTATTCATAAAGTTACACCTCCTTTTTAGTTACTAAATTTTATAATCTAGTTTTATTATATGTTAATAAAAAAGTCAAGTACTTTTTAGTTTTTTTCAAATTCTTGTTTCATTTTCTCTACAGCATTACTTTTTACAAAGTTTTCAGCTTGTTTAATAGTAAAATAAAATAAATATTCATCACTACTACCATGTGCTTTTACTACAGGTCTTTTTACTCCTAAAAATAAAGCTCCACCATATTCTTTATAATCCATTGTTTTTGCAAATCTTTTTATTGCTGGCATACAAGGAATTGCACATATTGTTGTAAATACATTTCTTTTTAAACTCTCAGTAAGATTTCTTTTTACTAATTTACCAATTCCTTCTATAGTTTTTAAAAATACATTTCCAGTAAATCCATCTGTAATAACTGCATCAATTTCTCCAGAAAAACAATCTCTACCTTCTACATTACCAACAAAATTAATTCCATATTTTTCACTATTTTCTTTTAATAAATTATATGTTTCTTTAACTAAATCATTTCCTTTTGTTTCTTCAGTTCCAATATTCAATAAACCAATTTTAGGACTTTCAATACCAAATGTATTTTTTAAATAAATTGTAGACATTTGAGCAAATTGCACTAAATTTATTGGTTTACAATTAGTATTAGCTCCAGCATCCATAAGCATAATGCTTTTCTTATAAGCTGGTAATATTGGAGCTATTGCAGGTCTATCTATTCCTCTAATTCTACCAACTAATAATGTTGCTCCTGTTAATAATGCTCCTGAATTTCCGGCAGATATAAAAACATCTCCTTCTTCTTCTTTTAACATTTTAAATCCTACAACCATTGAAGAATCTTTTTTATGTTTTATAGCAATAGTTGGTGTATCTTGCATTTCAATTTGTTCTGTAGTGTGTTTTATTGTGACTTTTTCTGTTATTTCTGATATATTATTTTTTCCATAAATTTCTTTAATTCTAGAATTTATTATTTCTTCATTTCCTATTAAAACAATATCAGCTTCTATTTCTTTTGCAGCTCTTATTGCTCCTTTTATAACTGCATCTGGTGCATTATCTCCACCCATTGCATCTAATAATATTTTCAAGTTAATACCTCCATCTTTTTCATTAGACATTATTATTTTAATGTCTATACATAAAAAAATCAATAGTTTTTTATAAATTGACCAATAATTCAGTTTATATATTCAAATTTATAATCATCTATAAATTCATTATATGTAAATATTTTTCTTACTTTAATTTTTTTAGAAATTTCATCTATATTTTCAAATATTATTACTGTGTCATCCTCTCTTACATTTTCTATAAATTCGTTAATATCATAATAATATTCTATACCAATATTTTTCTTATATGACATTTTTACTAATTCTGTATGCTCATTTTTATACTTTAATGAATTAATATATACCTTTACAAACCCATATGAATTATAAACAATCTCTTTATTAATATTATTTTGAATATTATTAAGTTCAAAGTAATCACCAATAAAAATTATTTTATCATATTTACTTTGATTCTCTACAATTTCTTGATTATAATTTTCTGTAATCAATTCAAAACATTTTTCTATATTAAATTCATTTTTTAAAGTATTGTTAATAATTTCTATAATAACAGTTCTAATAATATTGGCACCATCACTATAAAAATCTATTTTATTATTAAAATAGATAGAATTTATTATAATATTAATTGTAACATCTAATTTTCCATCATATATTACTGCTATTTCTTGGTTTGTTTTTTCTTGTATTTTTCCATTTAAAATATCACTTTTTGCTCTTTCTACTTCTTTTATACAGTCATCATAATAAAACATATAACCATTTTCTAATTCTTTTTTGATAGCTGATTTGATAATATTTTTATTATCTTCAAAAGATTTTTTTATTTCACAAATAATTTTTTCAAATTTATCTATATTCATCTCTTTTTTCTTTCCTTTGTTTATAATCTTTTGCAATTTTCTCTTTCCATATTTCTGTATTCTGTTTATCAAATTCAATTTCTGGATTAATTGCTTTCATTCTACTTTGTGTAGCTCTTACCCAATCCATTGTATGAAATGTTCTATATACATATGGAGATGCTATTAAATCTTTTTTATTTCTGCTTTCAACCAAATCTCTTGCAATTCCTATTGGCATAATATATGTTGCATTATCAAGTGCTGGTATGTATTCTCCTTTTTTATTGGTTCTATATACTATGTGGCCTTCTTTGTTTCTTGTAACTTCATAGCGTTTTTCTAGTATAGCAATTTTTTTATCTGGTATTATAAAAAGTTCATAACCATCTAAAGAATTAGTTTTTCTTTTAGTTTTTTCATCTTCAGATATTGCCATTTCACCATTAATTTTTACTCTTTTGATAGAACCAATACTTTTTAAATATTCAGTTCTTAATTTAGGATCTATTGTAAGTCTTGGTTCATGTGATATTCCATGTATTTCTGGTTCTTTTTTGTCTATTTCTTCAGTTTGAACTTGATTTAATAATTCATCACATTTAAAATCTTCCATAACTTTTTCAAAATATAAATTTTCTTCATGATTTATAACCTTACTATTTTCTAAAACTTTTAAAAATTTTTTTGATTCAGTAAAACTTAATACATTATGAGTTAATAATTCTCCAATTCTTTTTTGATCAAAATATTTTCCCATTTTCAAATAAACATCTGGTGATATTGTAGCATCAAAGTTTTTAAAACTTTTTTCAAGTTCATTTACACTTATTTCTCCAATTGAATATAATGCAAATTTCATTTCTGAACTTAAGTCTTTTTTCTTTAAAAGTGTACTTAAATCATTTGTTTTAAATACTTTTTTTAGTACCTCATCTCTTTTTAAAATTCCCTCTTTCATAAGAATTAAAATATCAATTTGATTTATATAGCCAACTGAGGCAGATTTTAAAACTTCAGATGAAGAAATTAATTTTTTATCTATTAATTCTTTTATTTTATTAATACTCAAAGATTCATATAAGATTTTACTTTTACGGATTTCATTAAGTTCTGGTAAACTAAATTTAATTTTTTCCATTTTTGAATGAGTACCTCTACCCATATATGCACCCATAAAACTTATATTACTTTTCTTTTTTAAACTATCTTGTAATTCTTTACTTGCAATTAATATACCTTCTACTAAGTCTCCTCTAACTTCAGTAATATCAGCTACCTTAAAATCAGAATCTTCTATTCCCTTTTTTACAGCTTTTCCATTTTTTACAATAATTATATCTCCGTTTGTATATACTATTTCAAATTCTTTTTGTGTATAAGATTCTTTTAAATATTTACTAGCAAGACCTCCTAAAAATAATATAAAAGAATCTTTTCCTATTAATTTTTGATTTTCTACAAGATTTTTTTTCATTATAGTACCTAAGTTTCTTGTGACTCGTGAATCACTATTTCCTTTAGTTTCTAAACTTTTATCAAAATCTCCATCATACATCGACATTGTAAAAGCAAATGGTTTATCTGAATTGTATAAATTAGCAACTCTTTCAAAATCTTTTACTTTAAATATAAAATTATTAAATTCTTGTGGTTCTAAATAAAATGATAATTGAGGTATACTTAGTATTTCCTCTAAAGTTAATTTAGTCATAATTTCTCCTTTTAAATTATATATTCTTTTATTTCACAATTTCTATGTTTAAATGAACTTATTTTATCTACATCTTCAATTTTATTAAAATAACTATATATTGCTTTACATACATCTCCATGTGTAACTAATAAAATATTTTTATCATTATATTTTTCTTTTATTTCTTTCAAAAACTCTGTTACTCTGCTTAATACGCTTTTAAATCCTTCTGAATTTTTATACACTATATCTTTATTTATATCATACCATTTAGTCATATCAATTTTGTTGATATCTTTAAATTGCATACTACCTGTATCTCTTTCTAATAGTCTTTTATCATAAATAACTTTTATTTTATTTTTATTTACAATTTTACAAGTTTGTTTAGTTCTTCTTAATGGAGAACTTATTATCAAATTTATATCTAAATTTTTAACTTTTTCACTTGCTAATTTAGCTTGTTTTACCCCATTTTTATTTATTCCAATTATATTTCTTCCATTTGCTAATTTTTTTAAATTCAATATTGTTTCTGCATGTCTCAATACATATAAATTCATTCTTATCTCCATAACTTTAAATCTATTTATATTATATCATAATATATTAGTTGGACAATAGATTATTTGAAAAAGTAAAAAAAGACTTTCAAGAAATTCTTGAAAGCCCCTTATAATTTCTAATTATTCAATTATATCAGATACTACACCTGAACCTACTGTTCTACCACCTTCACGGATAGCAAATCTTAATCCTTTTTCGATAGCGATTGGTGTAATTAATTCTATTGTCATAGAAACATTATCACCTGGCATTACCATTTCAACACCTGCTGGTAAATCAATAACACCTGTAACAT
>CANQEX010000018.1 GCA_947596225.1 uncultured Clostridia bacterium
TGCTTTAGAAGCTGAGTATGGACTATTTGGCTTTATTGGAGAAGTTTCAGTAAAATATCCTGTTTCTCCAAGTGTTCCATATACTTCATCTGTAGAAACATGTATAAATTTATTTGAACTTCCTTCTCCCCAAAATTGTTTTGCTGCTTCTAAAAGTGTGTGTGTTCCAATTACATTTGTTTGAGTAAATATAAATGGATTTTTTATACTATTATCAACATGTGATTCTGCTGCAAAATGAACTATTGCATCTATATTATACTTTTTATATGTTTCTAATACAAAATCAAAATCACAAATATCTCCTTGAACAAAAGTAATTTTGTCTTTTATATTATCTAAATTATGTAAATTTCCTGCATATGTTAATTTATCATATACTACAATATTGTATTTTCCTTCATATTTTTTTACCATTAACTCAGCAAAATTTGCTCCTATAAAACCTGCTGCTCCTGTAACTAATATATTTTTCATTATTTCCTCCTAATTTTAATTTGCTTTAATTTTTTTATTTATATAATCCATTGCAATAATCGATATTTCATCTAATTTCTCTCTTGTATATTTATCTTTTGCATTTATTCGTTTTATAATTTTATTAATATAATTTTCTTCTTTTACTATTTGTAAACTTTCCTTAAAGTTAAAATCATAAATATAAGCTAAACATGCAACCATAAAATCCATATCAGTTTTTATATCTGAATACAATAATAATTTTTCCTTTTTAAAATCCTCAAAAAACTTCGGACTTAATATTTCTTTCGAAATATCATCTGTGCCTATAAGTACTCCATCTTCTATTCTTTCTTCTGAAAAAACCTTATATATATCTAATTTATCAGCATCTCTAATAATTTTAGTATGTAATAATTCTTCTTTAGATAAATTATCTTCAATTTTTAAAGTACTATGATTTCTAATTGCTTTAAGTATTATACTATCATAATTTGATTCATCTATAAATTCTCTAATTAAATTATTTTTAAATAATACTTCTATTCCTTTTTCTGCATGACTTATACTATCTTTATCTGAAAACGTTCCATAAATCCTTAATTGCTCAAATCTTCCTATATCATGTAATAAACCAATTAATTCTGCTAAATCTTGTTGTTCTTTTGGCAGTTTTAACATTTGCGCTATTTTTCTAGAATTATTGGCAACTCTATTTATATGTATAATTTTTAATTTTATTTTTGAATCATTTATATTATAGTTTGAAACATAATCATTAAACACTTTCCTAGCTTTAATTAAATTCACAATTAATCACCTCTATAAATTTGCAAATAAATCTGTATTTTTTAATTCTGCAAGTGTTGGCCATTTTGCATCTTTTTCAGATGTTAAATATTCTTCTTTTTTCATTCCAGGAACTTCAGGCCAAACTATTCCAATTTCAGGATCATTCCATTTTAAACCACCTTCTGCAGAATGATTATATACATCATCACATTTATATGTAAATTCTGCTTCATCAGATAAAACAAGAAATCCATGTGCAAATCCTCTAGGAATTAAGAACATTTTTTTATTCTCTTCAGAAAGAACTACTCCTTCCCATTTTCCATAAGTTTTAC
Organism: uncultured Clostridia bacterium; assembly: GCA_947596225.1. Taxonomy (GTDB): domain Bacteria; phylum Bacillota; class Clostridia; order TANB77; family CAG-508; genus Scatovivens. Next base: position 1,587 of record CANQEX010000018.1, read on the forward strand.
TTCCTGGTCTTAAATCTACTGCAACATCAAATACTTCACCTTTTATAACTCTAACAAGTTTTGCTTGAGTATTTTCTTTTTGAAAATGTAACCCTCTTAAAACACCTTTTTTAGATTTTGATTGATTATCTTGTACAAACTCGTTTTTGATACCTATTTCTTCAAAATCAGGTTTATTATATGTTTCCATAAAATATCCTCTATTATCACCAAATACAGTAGGTTCAATTATATAAACACCTTCTATAGATGTATCTTTTTTTGTAAATTTACTCATTTTTTTCTCCTATTCTTAATTAATTTATATCAAACAAATCACTTTCATAAATTTTCTTATATTGCTCAAAATTTTGCTCTGCAATTTTCTTTAAGTATTTTCCATACTCTGTTTTTCTATATTTTTCAGCTTCTACTAAAAGTTCATCTCTAGATATCCATTCATTTCTATAAGCAATTTCTTCTAAGCAAGCAATCTGTACACCTTGTCTTAATTCAATAGCTTTTACATAATCAGAAGCATCTGATAATCTATCTGCAGAACCTGTATCAAACCAAGCATATCCATTTCCTAAAGGTATTACTTGTAATTTTCCTTTTTCCATATATGCTTTATTAACATCAGTTATTTCCAATTCTCCTCTTTCTGATGGTTTTATTGATTTTGCAATTTTTACAACATTATTATCATAAAAATATATTCCTGGAACTGCTAAATTTGATTTTGGATTTTTAGGTTTTTCTTCTATAGAAATAGCTGTTCCTTTAGAATTTATCTCAACTACACCATAAGAAGTAGGATCTGCAACTTGATATCCAAAAATAATTCCACCTTCTTTTAAATTACTAGCCGCTTTCAATACTCTTTCAACTCTTGAACCATATATCATATTATCACCTAATATTAAAGCTACATTATCATTTCCTATAAATTCTTCTCCTAATATAAAAGCATCTGCAAGTCCTACTGGCTTTTCCTGTATTTTATATTGTAACTTCATTCCAAATCTAGAACCATCTCCAAGTAAGCTTTGAAATGCTGGTAAATGTATAGGGGTTGAAATTATTAATACCTCTCTAATTCCTGCCATCATTAAAGTTGATAAAGGATAATAAATCATTGGTTTATCATATACTGGTAACATTTGTTTTGAAACAGCTAAAGTTATTGGATAAAGCCTTGTAGCACTACCACCTGCTAAAATAATACCTTTCATAATAATCTTTCCCTTCTTTAATTTATTTTAATTCTTCTTTTAAATACGCTTTTAATGCTTCTTCCCATTTTGTTGGAACTATTCCAACACTTTTTAATTTTTCTTTTGATAATTGACTATTTGTAGGTCTATCACTAGATTGTGGATACATTTGTTTATATTCTTTTGATGTTATACCTTTTACTTTGGTTTTTATATTAGCAATTTCAAATATTTTTTTAGTAAAATCACACCATGTAGTAAAACCTTCATTTGTTGAATGATATATTCCATACTCAGGTTCTTTTTCCATAATGCCTTCTATTATTTCACATAAAGTTGTAGTAGAAGTAGGACTTCCATGTTGATCATTAACTACTGAAATTTCATCTTTCTCTTTTGATAATCTAAGCATTGTTTTTACAAAGTTTTTACCACCTAATCCATATAACCAAGCTGTTCTTAAAATATAATATTTTTCTGCTTTTTTAGCATTTTCTTCACCTACTAATTTTGTTCTTCCATATGCACTTACTGGATTTGGCTCCATATCTTCTGTATAAATTTTATCAACTGATAAATTTCCTGGAAAAACATAATCTGTACTAATATGTATAAAAGTTGCATCTTCTTGTTTTGCAGCATCTGCTATATTACTAACAGCTGTACCATTAACTGATAATGCTAATTCTTCATGTGTTTCACAACCATCTACATTTGTATATGCTGCACAATTTATAATAAAATAAGGTTTTACTTCTTTTGCTTTATCAAGAACTGCTTGTTTATTTGTAATATCTAAAGTTTCAATAGTAGTTCCAACTACATTATATTTTTTTTCTAATCTCTCTTTTAGTTCTCCACCAAGCATTCCATCTGCTCCTATTAATAATACATTTTTCATTTTATACCACCTTTTATATTAATTTTGATATACGCATTATATCACAGCAAAATTCAATGTCAAAGATTTTTACAGCTATTTCACAATTTACACAAAGTTTTCACAATTAATTTTATATAAAGAAATTAACTGGTATTCCCGAAATCAATGCTAATAAAATCATGAAAAAGATTAATACTTTTTGATATCTTTTATCATTATAATTTAAAAATAAAAATGTTAATAATGTTAATTCACATGCAAATAAATGTAAATACCTTCTTCCTAAAAAACCTGTTGGATATTTTATAAATACTATTAAGCAAATTGTTATTACTGTTATTCTCATAGAATATTTTATTTTAAAAGATAAATCTTCTACATTTGAGAAAAAATAAAACATTATAAACAAATTTGATAAACAAGCAGCTTGTGCTACCACACAATCACTAATTCCATCAAACATTGTTATTTTACTCAAAATATTTGGAAATCCAGAAATACAATATATTGTTTCAAAAACACTTACAACAGTAATAGGTAATAAAAAATCTTCATGTTTATCATTTTTATATAAATAATATAATGATAAACACATAGGTAAAGGAAATATTGAAATAAAACTTCCAAATAAATATTTATTATCTATTGTATTAAATGGCAATAAAAAATTATATAAATATGAAAATAAACCTGAAATGCCAAATGATATGTTTTCAGTTTGTGTCTTAGCCACAAATAAACTTGTAACAGATGCACTTATTATACTTACAACTAATGTTATTAAAAGTAAAATAAGCTTATTTTTTATAACTTGTCTATTTCTTATTAGCTCAAAAATTATTAATGCTATAAACACATACCCAAAAGCTACTGCATATGGCCTGTATGTAAACATATATGCAATAGAACTTAATATTATTGCTATACTTATTATTATATTTTGTTTTAAATTGTCAATTTTTAAAATTTTATAAATTAATACTACAATTAACTCTCCTAATATTAGAGCATCTATATTACAAAAGTTATATTGTACACAACCTGAAAAAGCTACAATTATAGTTCCAGCTGCTGATAAATTTTTATTATTAGTAATAATAAAAAATAATTCATAACTTACTAAAATTAAAGAATAAAATTTTATATTCCACCACAGACTATTTACTTTATCTAATGTAAATAACCATTCTTTTATACTTAAATCATTAATAAAAAATCCAAATACTGTAGATATAAAAATCATTATTACAGAAATTTTATATCTATTTTCTATAACAAAATTATATAAATCTTTTATTTTAAACTTTTTTTTCATTTTCTATAATATATGTGCTAGAAAAATCTAGCACATTTCTCCTTTATTTAATCTTTTCTTTCGATATTTACTTGTTTTTCTCTAGCAACAGCCAAATTATTTGATGGAACATCCTTTGTAATAGTAGATCCTGCACCAATTATAACATCATCACCTATTTTTACAGGAGCAACTAAATTTACATTTGAACCAATAAAAGCTCTATCTCCTATAATAGTTTTATTTTTCTTTTTTCCATCATAATTGCAAGTAATAGTTCCACAACCAATATTTCCATCTTCACCTATTTCAGTATCTCCTAAATATATAAAATGTGGAACTTTAGTTCTATCACCTATTTTAGTATTTTTTATTTCTACATTATTTCCTATTTTTACATTATTACCAATTATGCAATTTTCTCTAATATAAGCATTTGGCCCAATTTCACAATTTTCACCAATTATTACTCCACTTTTTATTGTTGTATTTGGATGAATTATTGTATCCATACCTATTATTACATTATCATGTATATATGCAGAATTAGCATCTTCTATTGTAACTCCTCTTCTCATATGTTCTGCATTTATTCTCATTCTTAAAACTCTTGTTAAAAGTTCTAATTGAGCTCTATCATTAACTCCAAGTATTTCTGTATTATCTTCAACTATTACTGCTCCAGTTTTTAATCCTTTGTCATTCATTATTTTTATAACATCTGTTAAATAATATTCTCCTTGAACATTATTTGGTTTAAGTTCATCTAAAGCAGATAATAATTCTTCTATATCAAAACAATAAATTCCTGAATTAATCTCTTTAATTTCTTTTTCAAACATATTAGCATCTTTTTCTTCTACAATAGCTTTTATGTTTCCACCTTCATCACGAATAATTCTTCCATAACCAGTAGGATTTTCATATATTGCTGTTAAAAGAGTAGCATATTCCTTATTTTTAAAACTTTTGGTAACTAAATTTTCTAAAGTATTTTTTCTAATAATAGGAACATCTCCATATAAAATAACAACTTTACCTTTTTTACCTTCTAAATATTTTTTTGCCTGCATTACTGCATGACCTGTACCAAGCAATTCCTCTTGATAAGCATATTTTACAGAATCACCTAAAACCTCTTCAACTTGTTCTTTTAAATGTCCAACAACAGCAATAACTTCATCTGAACCAACTTCTTTTGCAAGTTCTGCAACCCTTTTTACTAACTCTTTGTCATAAATCTTATGTACGAGTTTTGATTTATTTGATTTCATTCTAGTCCCTTTGCCAGCAGCCATAATTACTGTTATAACAAATTTATCTTCTCCATCAATAATCATAAAAACACCTTTCTCGTATAATAATTATACATAATAATTTTATATAATCTATATTATTCAAAATCTATTAAATATTTGAATCATTTTATTATAATAATTAAAAATAGTCAACTTATGCTTAATATTATTTATGTACTCTTGTAATAGCAAGTCCATCTCCTATTTCTAAAATTTCAGTATCTAAATTAGTACTTTCAGTTACTTCTTTTATATATTCTCTTAAATGTCTTACAGCTGTTCTTTGTTTATGTTTATTATAATCACTCATAACATATCCCTTATATAAAATATTATCTGCTAAAATTAAACCATTGTTTTTTATTAATTTTATAGCTTCATGTAAAAAAATAGAATATTTACTTTTAGCAGCATCTATAAAAACTATATCATACTCATTTTTTAGTGTAGGTAATATATCTACTGCATTTCCAATCATAATATTAACTCTATTAGAAATACCAATTTTTTTTATATTTTCTATTGCCTCTTTTGCTCTTTCTTCATCAATCTCTATTGTATCTACTATTGCATCTTGACTATATTTCACAAAACATGTTGCTGAATATCCAACAGCAGTACCAATTTCTAAAATGTGTTTTGGTTTTTCAATATTTAATACTTCTTTTATTTTCTCCAATGTATCATCCATAATAATTGGAATATGATCTTCTAAAGCTTTTTGTTTCATATTTTCAAATTCATTTTCATTAAACATTTTTACTCTCCTTTTAGAATAATTTTATATCATAAAAAAATTTAAGTTACAATATATAAAATTTAAATTTTGTTGATTCATCTATAAAAGTGTGATATAATAGTATTTAACAATATTTTTTAACTTTATGGAGGTGGAGTATGCAAAACCGGTTAATAACAAAAGAAATTACTGTTTTCAGTGTAATCCGTGAGGTTCTTGGAAAAGATCTTTCTCCTATCGATAGAGCTCTGTTGATTAGAGAAGGAGATTATGAGAACTTCACATTGGCAATACCACAGGATTTTCAGGTTCTCAAAACTCTGAAGTTTTTTGAGCAAAACAAATCTCAATTTCGATTTATTCAAAATGGAACGTTTGTAATCTTTGACAAACTGGATAAAAGCAACTCATTTGTTGCCTATACCAAAGAAAATGTAGGCTATTGCCCTGTTCACTTTAAACCGGTCCGGGAGCTTCTTGCATATAAGCCGGAGGATTAAAAGCATTTTCTTCCGGCAAAAAACACAAATGTCCCGCTATTGCACTATGCAATGCTAAGCGGGACTTTTTATTTTTATGAATTCATATTTTGTCTTGCTGCTCTTTCTCTATCTTTGTTATTTAAAATTTTCTTTCTTAATCTAATACTTAATGGTGTTACTTCAACAAGTTCATCTTCTTGTATAAATTCAATAGCTTTTTCTAAACTCATTTGAATTGGTGGAACTAATCTTAAAGCCTCATCTGAACCAGAAGCTCTTGTGTTTGTTAAATGTTTCTCTTTACAAACATTTATAGCCAAATCTTCTCCTCTTGAATTTAATCCCACTATCATACCTTCATATACTTCTACACCTGGTCCTATAAATAAATCTCCTTTATCTTGTGCATTATATAAACCATAAGTAATTGATTTTCCAGCTTCAAATGCAACTATTGTACCTCTAGTTCTAGCTTGTATATCACCTTTATATGGTTCATAACATTCAAATATATGATTCATTGTTCCTTCACCTTTTGTATCTGTTAAGAATTCAGTTCTATATCCTATAATACCTCTAGCTGGTATTTTAAATTCTATTTTTGTATGACCTTCTTCTGCTGGTTCCATATTAATCATTTCTGCTTTTCTTCTACCTAATTTTTCAATTACATTTCCAACACAATCATCAGGAACATTAACAACTAATCTTTCTATTGGTTCACATTTTACTCCATCAATTTCTTTAAGAATAACTTTTGGTCTAGAAACTAAAAGCTCAAATCCTTCTCTTCTCATTGTTTCAATAAGTACAGATAAATGTAATTCTCCTCTGCCTGATACTTCAAAAGAATCTGGTGAATCTGTTTCTTTTACTCTTAAACTAACATTTCTATCTAGTTCTTTAAATAATCTATCTCTTAAATGTCTAGAAGTAATAAATTGTCCTTCTTTTCCAGCAAAAGGTCCATTATTAACACTGAAAGTCATAGAAACTGTAGGTTCATCTATATCAACAAATGGAATTTTTTCAGGATTATTATAATCACAAATTGTATCACCAATGTTTATGTCTGAAACACCTGATAATGCAACGATATCTCCAGCTTCTGCATGTTCAATTTCAATTCTTTTTAATCCATCATATACATATAATTTTGCAACTCTTGCATTCAAAATTTTATCTTCAGACTTGCAAATTGCAACAGGCATATTTAAATCTATTCTTCCTCTTTCAACTCTACCTATAGAAATTCTACCAATATAATCATCATAATCAATATTTGAAACTAACATTTGCATTGGTCCTTCCATATTACAAGGTGGTGGATCAATTTCGTTTATTATTGTTTCAAATAAACATTCTAAATTTTCTCCTTTTTTATCTAAATCTAAAGTAGCAATTCCTAATTTTGCAGAAGCATAAACAACAGGAAATTCTAATTGTGAATCATCAGCTCCAAGCTCTATAAATAAATCTAAAACATTATCTAAAACTTTTAATGGTTGTGCTCCAGGTCTATCTATTTTATTTATAACAACTATTGGCTTTAATTTTAAGGCTAAAGATTTTTTTAAAACTTCTCTTGTTTGAGGCATTGCTCCTTCAAAAGCATCAACTAATAAAACAACACCATCAACCATTTTTAATACACGCTCAACTTCTCCTCCAAAATCAGCATGTCCTGGTGTATCTACTATATTTATTTTTATATCTTTATAATGAACAGCTGTATTTTTAGAAAGAATTGTAATTCCTCTTTCTTTTTCCAAATCATTTGAATCCATTACTCTTTCTGCAACTTGTTCATTTGCTCTAAATATACCACTTTGTTTTAGCATTGCATCAACTAAAGTAGTTTTACCATGATCTACGTGTGCAATTATTGCTACATTTCTAATTTTTTGGTTATTCATCTTATTACCCCTTTATATGTATCTTTTAAAATTTCAACCATAATATTATATACTAACAAATTTTTTTTGTCAAATAAAGAGAGCCTCCTCTTTTTAGGAAGCTCTTCTTTATGCAGTATTTTCTATTAATCATCATATGGACTTGCCATAGAAAAGTTGTATTATAACCTTAAGAATAAAAAGCATTAAAAAATATATTATCTGACTTCCAGCAAATGCTATAGTTACGACAAAAATAATTTTACAAAATAAATAATCATATGCTGGCTGATTCCTACTATATTCAATCTGTCCATTGTTATTTGAGATATTTAAATATACATAAGAATTTTTATAATTTAATCTAATGTTTGATATTTCTATATTCTCATCTTGCAATTTTGTATCAAATATATCATCAGCATTAGTTTTAATAACATATTCTTCAAGACTTTTATATTCTTCTTCAGGGTAGCTTCCTACTATATTGTAGAATGCCCAATTTGCAATAAATGCAATTATAAAAACTAATACAAAAGTTATAATTCTATGCCTTATCTGTATTTTACCCCGTAACCATTTTATTTTTTCTTCCATCTTTTTCATCTCCTTCAAAACTTAATTATAAGTTATAAGAAACATATATATAAAACTTAAGCTACTGCATACTTAAGTATAAAACTTGAAATATTATATCATAACTTGATAAAAAAAACAAGTGCTATATTTCAGCACTTGCTAATTTTACAATTTCATCTCTAATTATATTACTTACTTTATCTTCTACATCTTTTTCAATTTTTTTAGAAGAAACATATTCGGAAAAATCTAAAGGTTTACCATAAATTATAGCATTTTTAGAAAAAGGTTTTGCTTTTCCAACAATTCCTATAGGTACAACTTTTGCATTTGTTTTTAAAGCCATATATGCAGCACCATTTTTTACTTTTCCATCATTTTTTTCTAAACCATTTCTTGTTCCTTCTGGAAATATTCCTATACAACCACCAGATTTTAAGGTTTTCAAAGCTTCTTTTAACGCAGATATATCTTTCTCATCTCTTTTTACATAAATTCCTTCAAACATTACTCCTAAAAAAGCAAATAATGGATTTTTCCTTAAAGATTCTTTAGCCATAAATCTTATATGCCTACCAGCTGTAACTATAATTAAAGGTGGATCTAAATATGTTCTGTGGTTTCCACAAAATAATAAAGCCCCTTCTTTTGGTATATTTTCTTTTCCTATTATTTTTATTCTATATACAATTTTACAATATATAAAAATTACAGTTCTCACAATAACTCTTATAATTTTCTTAGATATTTCTTTCATCTTTAACCTCTAAATTTTAATAACTCCTTTTTTCCTTTATAATATTAACAATTTTATTAACAACCTCTTCAATTTTTAAATTTGTAGTATCTATATATATTGCATCTTCAGCTTTAACAAGAGGTGCAATTTCTCTTTCTGTTTCTAACTTGTTTCTCTGTTTTATATTTTCTAAAACCTCTTCATATGTTAAATTATTAATTCCATTTTCTATATTTTGCTTATATCTTCTATTTGCTCTTTCTGCTTCAGAGCAATCTAAAAATATTTTTACATCTGCATTAGGAAATACTACTGTTCCAATATCTCTTCCTTCTAATATTACATCATTATTTTCCGCCATTTTTCTAGTTATTGGTGTAGCTTTATCTCTAACAATTTTTAATGCAGCATATTTTGCTACATTACTATCAACATCTTTAAATCTAATTCTACTTGTTACATTTTCATTATTTAGAAAAATTTGATCTTGTTTACCAATATGTCTTATTTCTATTTTTATATTTTTTAAAATATCATCAATTTTTTCTAATTCATTAACAGTAACATTTTTATTTAAACATTCAAGAGTAATACATCTATATATAATTCCTGTATTTATATTTAACAAATTTAATTTTTCACTTATTAATTTTGTTATTGTACTTTTTCCAGTACCTGCTGGGCCATCTATTGCTACTATAAAAGCCATTTTTATTTCCTTTCTACATTAACACCTTTTACAACAACTTCCATACTTAATACATTCATTGAAGTCATTTTTTCAATTTCTTTAATAATTTGCTTTTTTAAAATTTGCATTGTTTCATTTACATTATATCCAAATTCAATAACAACTTCTATATAAATATAAATACCATCATCAAAACCTTCATGTTTTTTTATAATTGTTCTATGAATTCTATTTACACCTTCAGTTTTTTCAGCTACAACATCTATAATTTGTCTAAAAACAGTATCTGAAATTCTAAAATTTCCCATATAACTAAAAGTAGGTCTTATAATAGATTTTTCAGAAATATATGGTGCTTTGCCTTTTCCTTTTGATTTAAAAATTTGTAATGGATCTAATAAATATCCTGAAAAATCTTTTTTTAGAGCAAATGTTGGAACAGGAATTACATGTTTGCCTTGTGTAACTCTAATATTTCTCGCCATTTTCATTTCTTCTTCTGTTGCAACATCTGTAATATATATTGTTTCAGAAATTGGTTCAAATTCCAAATTTTCTGCTATTTTTTTTACCATCTCATCAGATGTTCCCAATATTAAAATTTTATCTGGTTTTAATTTTCTTATTACATTTTGAACTTCTTTTTTTCTATCTTCATTTTGAAAAAGTGCATTTCTTACAGTTTCTATTTTTGTAGGTGCCTTTTTTGCAGAAATACCTGCTAATACTTCATTTCCTGATATTAGAAGTCCATCATCAATTATATAATTTATACCTCTTTCATTTGCAACCATCTGTGCTCTATAACTTTTTCCAGTTCCAGATGGTCCAACAAAAGCATAAGTTTTCATTTTATGTAGCAAAAACATTTTAATTACATGATATAATTTTTATATCATATACTCCTTTCCATTAAATCTAGAAAGTATTATACTATTTTTTTTATAAATATTCAATAAAATATTTTTTATTTAACTAACATTGCTATATTATATATAATCTCATTTTTTTATATTAAATTTTTTTCTCAAGATTCTTAAAATTTTTAAAAAAATATTATTTTCTTTTATTTCAACTGGTAAATTATCATTAACTTTATCAGTATCTTTAATATTAGAACTTTTTTGATTTTTATCTTCAAAAATTTTATTTGGATCATACATTTTTCTTTTATTTTCTTCAATTTCATTTAAGCACATCCTGTCATATCTTTCCCATAAATCTTTTTCCTCACTTGGTGCAAGATATCTTTCATAAAGTTCTACTAATAATGCTTTAGTTTCTACTTTAAAATTTTGCTCAAAAATATTCTTTTTATTATCAATAACAAATTTATAGTCTTTATCCATTTCATGATTTAAATTTTGTATAAAACTTTTAGGAATTTTTTGTTTCTCTTCTAAAGACATCATTTTTATAATTTCATTTAATTCAACATATGCTTTTCTATATTCTTTTTTTTCTATCTCATTCATCTTTTCTGTTCCTTTGTATCTTCTTTAATAATTTTTTCTCTTGATTGTTGTAAACTTTTAACTGCATAATTTGCACGTTCCTTTTCTCCTATAACACCTTCTTGTTTTGAAAAAGTTTTTATTCCAGCACCAGTTATTAAAACTTCTTCATCTTTATGCTCCAAATCCATTTGCTCACATTTAAAACAAAAATCTTCTACATAATCATTTATATACATGTTATTTTCAGTTTCAGTTGAAAACATATTTCTATATCTATCTATAATTTTATCTTTTTTATATTTTGTTATTTCAATTGGTTGACCCTCTTCTATTTTTCTAATCTCTTCCTTAAAAGCTGTCTGTATAACTCCTTCTAGAGTATCTCCAGCTTTTAAACCAATTTCTTTTTCATACAATATAGCTATTCCTTCTAAAATCTCAAATGAATTATCTTTAACCTCTTCTTCAGTTAATTCATCAATTGCATTATTTTTATATTCTAATATATTTATAATTGCACTTGGATGTTGATTAGGAGCTACCTGTGCATGAAGCAAATTAATGAATTCCTCCAGTTCATTTGTTGGTACTTCATAAAATTTTTTACCATTAAAATATGTATCAGCTATATAATTAGCATAAAAACATTTTCCTTTTTTTAGAATACCTACAACATCTTCTTTATTGCCTAATTTATTTTGAATTTCAAATAAAGGTAATATACAATTTCTTTTATAATAAATTGAATCTTTATCTATACTTGAAAAATCTAATTCAGGTGAACAATATATTTCAGTTCTATTTGTAGTAATATTTGGCATACCAAAATTTGCAATTTTCTTTGTGTGAGCAACTTCTTTTCCTAATACCATTTCTGTGAATTTTAATTTATCACCCAAAACATATTCACTAACAGCTTCTAAATCTTTGCCTGAACTCTCTAACCCAGCTACCATTGTTCTAACCCAAGCATTTTCCATATCATATCCACTATGTGTAGTATATGGTTTATCTATTCTAAGACTTTTCCCATCTAATTCTATATTTTGATGTTTATCTAAATAATGATTTATTACCAAATCACTAAAAAGATCTGCCATTCCTTCTTCTATTGAATGTACTGGCATTTCTTTTGTATGAAAATATTCAGATACAGAAAGTAAATGTTCATATTCATGAATTAGGAAACCTAAATTTCTGTTTAAACTATCTTGATGCCTATTAGAAATAGTAATATGTTTATAAAAATGCTCTGCTATTCCATTTACATTTTGCTCTAATACACCATATTCTACTTCGCTCATATTAAGAATAATTTCTAATTTTTCTTTTTTATCATCAGTAAATTTATCACCTAATGTATCTTCAAAAAATTCTCTAATCATTGTTTGAGCTAATTCATTTAGACTTTTAATATTAGGATCAATTTTTCCTTCAAAACTATTAATAATAATATCTCTATTTTCTTTTCCTTGAACTTGTGAAAGTAAAGATAATTTCATATTTTTGTCTTCTATTTTTGAAATATATTCAGCTTTACTCTTTTCATCTTTAAATGATTTTATTTCTTCTAAATAAACATTATATTTATTCATTTCATCAAGTAATTTTGTTTTATCAGGAGAATTCTCTAAAGATTGTTTAATAATTTGACTTCTATAATATTTATCTTCTATAAAAAAAAGTGCTTCAACATAAGAACTTTTTAATAAAATTTTTGCTCTATTAAAATCAGATTTAATTGCTACCATAGCATTAAATAATACTGAAAAATCTTTTGATTTTGATATAGCATCAATTATTGAATCACTTGCTTTACCATCTTCATTTATGTATTTATATAAATCTTCTTCTGGTATATAATGTAATAAATGATTTTTAGCATTATCATTGGTATTTTCTAAAATATAAAATTTATCTGGTATATCTTGCAATATTTCTTTATCATATACATTATTATCAAAAAACTCTTCTAAATTTTGTAAAATTTCTTCTGGTGTCATTTTACTATAATCTTCTCTAATTCTATCTCTTAAATAATCATCTGGTTTTTCTGAATTTAAACATTCTTCAACAAATGAAATAGTTTCTGCAGATACAAATTTATATACATCTTCTATACTAGAAACATTATATATAAATATTAAATCATCAGAAGTAATTTTTCCTTTAAAAGGCATATATTTATATTGATCTTTTAGTAACTTAACTTGGCTATATGTCTTATAGTTCATATCAATACCTCCTAATCAATATAACAACTTTGGTTTTTTTCTCTTGAAGTTTTAAATTGTATTCCATATTCTTTTTCTAGTATTTCTTTTTTTCTAGCTTCAAAAATATGTATATATCCTAACATATTTGAATCTACTTTACCTTCTAATTCTTTTTTTACTCTTTCATCTACTTTTTTTATAATTTCTTCTTTATTCATATTTTTACTCCCTTAACTTTAGATTAATTTTATATAATACTAAAAATAATGTCAACATTGTAATAGATTTTATCATTTACTTTGATATAAATTTTAATTCAAAATTTCATTATATGTATTATCATTTCTATTTATTGTTAGATTAAATGCTTTCAAATTAAATTCATAATTATATCTTGCATATGTATTTATTGTAAAAAATAATATTATAAAAAATAATAATAAAACTTTAATCTTCATTATTTTCATCTCCTATTCTTATTTTTACATCAAATTTCCATCTAGCTATATTTGAACTTACTTTTCCTTTAGTTTCATCAAAATAAGTACTTGTAAGCAAATAAAATTTTCTACCTGTCCTAAAGCTTGTTACTATAATAAGTAATATTAAAAAAATTATAATTAATATTTTTATACAAAATTCTTTTTTATTTTTCATATTAACCTCGCTCATAATTTAACTTGTAAAACTCTTATATTTATTTCTATATTATTATTTAAACTAATTTCTCCTTCTATATCATTCCATGATATAACTAATTTATATTTTCTTTCATATTCAATATTTTTCTTTATTTCAAAAACATTTTTATTAGAAACTATTTCTCCTGTTAAACAATCCATTAAATAATATTTTACTGGAAAATTACTATTAGTAGATTTAATTTCAATATTATACGTAAAATCGACTTCTGAAACTCTTTTGTTATTAAATACATCTAATTCATAATTTTTTATAACAAAATAATATTCTTTTTCTCCTATATCTTTGTTCATTTCTAAATTTATTGTATCTTGCAAACTTTCAATTTTTACTATTGGTTCTGCAATTACTGCTTTTCCATGTATCTTTCCTAATGATTCATAATATCTTGCAAAACATGGAATTTGAATCAAAATAATTATTATAAAACTAACTATTGTTATTTGTTTCTTTATTTTCTATTTCTCTCCCTTCCTTTTTCTTAAAATAAAAACTTACAAAATTAATAATAATTAATGAAATAACATATGCAAAAATAAGTGGTTTCAATAAATACAATATGAAGAATCCTAAAATTTTAGAGTGAAATATTACTTTTCCTTTTACTCTGCTTAAATCTATTTCTTCGTCATTAATATTATTACTATCACCTCTTGTTATTATTTTACTATTGTTTTTTTCTATAATTCTATGTGTTACACAAAAATCATCTCTATCAAAATATGTAACTATATCATTAATTTTATAATTTTCTTTTTCAGATATTATTATTAATTCTCCAGCATTAATTGTAGGTTTCATACTTTCTGTTGTGACTATTAAAAATGATTTTCCAAACAACTTTATAGGATTATCTTTTTTTATTATAGCTGAATAACATATATTAACTAAAATTATTACTAATAATATAATTATAAAATTTTTAAAAATTTCTTTAATTTTCAATATTTCACCTCTTTCTATTTTATAAAATTCTCTAATAAAAATTTAAAGTTTCTTATTACAAAATTTTATAGTGGCATGATGGCTAATTCATGCCACATGTGTTTAATTTTAATATATAAAGTTATATTAGGATTTTATACTTTATGTGTAAAAAGGTAATTTTTTTCATTTGTAAAATTAAAAGACTAATTTACTTTACTTGTTTACCTATTATTTCAATATCAAAACCACAATCTAATGAAGAATTTCCCATTTCATCATAAACTAAAGTAGCATCATCACTATCTATTGTTGTATTATCTTCTTCATTAAATTCCCAATTCCAGTAAACTGTAATTATTCTTTTTTGGTTATTTTTTTCAACTGGTATTACACCTTTTAAATTATTTACAGCTAATTCATAAAATGAATTAGTTTCAAGAGTTGAACTAATTATATTTCCAACTTCATCCCTAATCTCTGCTCTAAATTTCATATTAGTGGGAATATTTTTTTCGTTTGATACTAAAATTTCATATTCAACATTAACTTCTGAATCTGTAGCATCAACTTCAATTTCAAATTGACCATTAGAACCTGGTGCTATTTTTCCATCTGACAAATTAATTTGAGCTTCTACATTTTTAGAACCGAATGACCATCTAGCAATGCTTGTTGAAGCGCTTCCTAGATTAATAGATTTATAATATCTTGCAAATGTATAACCAGCTAAAAATATTGACATTATTAGTAAAGTTAGTACAAGTAAGGTAATTATTCTTTTTTTCTTATTCATAAAACCTCCTTTTTTAAATTTTAAGTTAAATATTTTTTAAACTGCTTTAATATCTTTTATTAATATTTATTTTAGGGGCATAAAATAAACTTGAATTAACTTTGACATCTATCTTTGAATTTGGATTTTGCTAAAATTAGCAAGTTCAAAGTATAGAAAAATTTAACTTCTACTTGGGGGTAACAAGAATTTTTAATTTTAAGTTTGAATTTTTTAATTTGGAAATTATAAATATCGAACGATATTTATATTAGAAAATTGATATAAATAACAGTTAAAAAATATTTAACTTGGTGGAATTATAGCACCAACTTTTTTATTTGTAAAGTAATTTTTTAAAATTTTCAAAAAATTTTTTTATAAGTAGCTAAAAACAGTAGAATTGTATAATTACAACTCTACTGTTTATTAAAATTTATTTAGTTATCCATTTTACTAAATCTAAATTTTCAGAATCTAATAACATTTTGTGTTTTGGCATTACTCTAAATGTATATCCAAAGTTTCCTCCAGACTTTAAATCTAAAGTTGCTTCATAAGTATATTTGTGTTCTTTTTTATTTTCTGATATTTTATTCATTGGCATTGTATAAACATTTCTTACTGTTCCATTATTTAAAAATTGTCCAAAATATACTTGTACATCTGCATTTTCTTCTTCTATATTTGGAAGACGAGCTTCACAAGTTACAGTAATTTTAGTTCCAGCAACCAATTTTGCGTTATCAACATTTCTATCTTGAGTAAGTTCTATTTTAGGCCAATTTATTTTAATATTTTCTTTCCATTCTGAAAACTCTGCAACATTACTTAAATCATTATAATACTCTTTATTTAAATTACATAATGGCATATATAAATTATTTATATAATCAATAACCATTCTAGAAGTACTATATTTTCCTCCAGTTGATTTTATAGAATTTTTCATATATGTTAGCCATTCTTTTGATATACCATCTTTATCTTGATTATAATATGATGGAATAATTTTATTTTCTAAAGTATGATATAAACTATTACTATCTGCCTTATCTTGTTCTTCATAAGAATTGTAATTAGCATTTGTTCCAATAGTCCATCCATTTACTCCATTATATCCTTCACACCACCAACCATCTAGAACACTAAAATTTACAACTCCATTAACTGAAGCCTTTTCACCTGAAGTACCAGAAGCTTCCATAGGTCTTCTTGGATTATTTAACCAAATATCCACACCACTTATTAAATACCTTGAAATTCCAATATTATAATTCTCAAGTATAAAAATTTTTCCTTTAAATTGTGGCATCATTGAAATTTCATGTATATATTTAATTAAATCTTGACCGTCTTTGTCTTGTGGATGTGCCTTACCTGCAAAAATTATTTGAACTGGTCTTTTCTCATCATTTAATATTTGTGTTAATCTAGCTATATCTTTAAATATTAAAGTTGCTCTTTTGTAAGTTGCAAATCTTCTTGCAAAACCTATTGTTAAAGCATTTGGATTCAATTTATTTACAATTTCTGCAATTTGATCATATCCAATACCACTATTTACATATCTATTTGTAATATTTTGTTTTACTAATTTTATTAATTTTTCTTTTCTTTCAACATGTGCAGCCCAAAGCTTATCATCAGGAATATTATCTATATTTTCCCATGTTGAATCTAATTCAATATTATCTTGCCAATATGGTGGTAAATATTCATTAAATAATTCTTTAATATTAGGAGCAAGCCAAGAACAAGTATGAATTCCATTTGTTACATAAGTAATTGGAGATTCATCTTCAGCAATATTAGGCCAAACATCACTAAATAACTCTCTAGATACTTCTCCATGTAATTTACTTACACCATTTTTCTTTCCTGCAATTTTAAGTGCAAGTATTCCCATATTAAATCCTTGCTCAAGATTATCTCCAGCCATACCTAATTTTAAAAATTCTTCTTTTGAAATTCCTAGTTTATCCCAAAATCCATTAAAATATTTTTCTACTAAGCTTATATTAAAAATATCATTTCCAGCTGGCACAGGGGTATGAGTAGTAAATACAGTTTTTACTGTGGCTATCTCTTTTGCAATTTCAAATGATACTTTTTTCTCTTGCATTATATCTTTTATTAATTCTAATGTTAAAAATGATGAATGCCCTTCATTCATATGATATACAGAAGGATTATAATTTAAAGTTTTTAATAATTTTACTCCTGCCATTCCCAATACTATTTCTTGACGGATTCTCATTTCTTGATCTCCGCCATATAATCTTAAAGTAATACCTTTTAAATCATCATCATTTTGCTCAATATCTGAGTCCATTAAATATAATTTAATTCTACCAACATTTATTTGCCAAACCTTTAAATATAAAGTTCTATCATTCATTGGTATATCTATTATAATTTCATCATCTACTTCATTTTTTACAGGTAAAATTGGTAAATTAAATAAATCAATATTATGATATTCTGTGCATTGCTCACCACGTGCATTAATTTTTTGATGGAAATAACCATTTTTATATAATAAACCAACTGCAACAAAAGGTAATCCTAAATCACTTGCAGATTTTAAATGATCACCAGATAAAATTCCAAGTCCACCTGAATAAATTGGTATAATTTCATCTAATCCATATTCTGCAGAAAAATATGCAATTAAATCATTTTGATTATTAGGATATTTTTTTGCAAACCATGTATTTTTGCTTTTCATATAATTTTCATAATTTTCAACATTTCTATCATATTGTTTTAAAAATTCATCATCATTTATTATTTGTTCAATCCTATCTTGACTAATTAATTTTAAAAATTTTATAGGATTTTTTTCACAATTTTCCCACAAATCTGAATCAATCATTCTAAATAATTTTAAAAATTCTGTATTCCAAGACCACCATAAATTATTAGAAATTTCTGCTAATTTATTTATTCTTTGTGGTAATTGTGGTACAACAGTAACTCTATTGAATATATACATTATATATCCTCCTCCGTATTTTATATATTTCATTAGTTTATCATAATAATTATCTATTAAAATATAGTTTTTGTCAATTATTTTACTAAATTAATTTTATTACTTATTTTTATTACATTTGTATTACATTTTGATTACTTTTATATTATCATCATGTATTTTTTCTTTAAATATATTATAATATTTTATATTATTGGAGGTAAAAAATGAAATTAAATGATGAAAAAAGTGTAAAAGTGTGTCAACAAGCCTTATTTTCTAAACAATTACAATATTACTCAAATTTATGCAAAATATATGAAGAGCTTGCAAATATTGCAATAAGTAAAAATCGCTTAAGAATGCAAAATGATAGAGCAATTTCAGAACAAGTAAGTTCTATTTATGGTAATTATCTTACAATGGCTGTTGATGGCGATTTATCTTTTTTAGAAGATAAAAACAATTATATAATAAATGAAGATGGTACTACTTATGAAAGGTTTAATGAAAAACAATGCAATTTAATTAGACATTTTTCAAAATATGCATCTTTAATATCTCAATTTAAAGAAGCATCTCAATTATTAGAAGATGCTACTCGCTATAAAGATGGATCTTTAACTTACTTTGGTATAGATGAAGAAAAATTGGATGAATATCATGATTTTATGGAAAAAACCTCTCGTCAAGCAAAAAATTTTGATACTTATATATCTCAAAGCCCACTAAGAGCTATAGGAAGAAATTCATTTAAAAAAACCTCTAACGCTATAAAACAAATTAATAAAATTGATTCAGAACATATAAACTGGTCAAAAGATTCTAAATTTTACCAAGAACGTCTTACTCCAAAAGCTTTTGGAGCTAATATATATGGTGCAAGAGGTAGTGTTAGAAGACGTTTAATTTCTCCTAAAAAGGTAATAGAATCAGAGTTTAATACTATTTATACAAAACAAGAAATGGCTGAATTTAGAAAAAAACCATCAAAAATCACTAAACTTGCTGAAAATATTTATGTAGCCGCAAATAAAACTAAAGAATTTTTTAAAGCTCGTAAAGGTACTTTAAAACGTGCTGGATTAATTGCTGGAGTGATTGCTGCACTTGGTGGTACTGGAAAGCATGTTTATGATGCTCATATATTTAATCATCTTTCTGTAAACACCAATACAGAAAAAGGTTTTGATGTTTTAATAAATAAAGATACACAAGATCAATTAGCTTCTATACGAAGTGAAATAGATAATTTAAAAAATATATCTGAACTTCCTGAAGATGGTTATTTAGACTCTATAATAAATAGTTTAGATTCTACAACAACTAATGTTATTAGTGATTTAATGAAAAAAGCAATAAAAGAAAAATATCCCAATTATTCAGATATTCAAGTAGAAGATAGATATGATTTAAATATTAATAAAAATATAGGTTCAGGTCAACCAAGTCCTCAAGAATTTATTGTTGCAACAGCAAAAAATGAAAAAGGTGAAGATGTAAAATTAAGATATGATTCCTTTGTTTCTACTGCTATTTTTAAAAATCCTCTAAGAGATTCAATTTATAATGAAGAAATTTTAGATGGTGCTTCAAGTTCAAAAGATTCTCTTGCTGTTAAAATACATGAAAAAATAAAATCAATTCGTTCTAATTCTTCTGAAACTTTAGCAAACAAAATAAATAATTTAGAAGATGTTACTAAAGAATTAGAAAATATTTTAGAAGACCTTGAACATTTAGCTGGTTGTGAATTTGATATAATTCCTTTCAATTATGTATTAGTTTCTGCACCAGATAAAGTAAAATCTATTGATGAAAAAAATAAAAATGATCAAGTTATTGTAGAAAATCCAGAAAATGAAGGAAATATAATAAATAATTTAACAGAAAATGACGGAAGATAAAAATCGGACAATTTTATTTGTCCGATTTTTTTAAAGCCTAAATGCATTAGGTAATAATTGTTCCATATTATATTCTTCAATTTTATTTTCATACACAGAATAAATTTTAAAATCTTTATCTACAAACTCACTCATAAATTGTCTACAATATCCGACATGGTAAACACTTTTCAGCAGGTTTATCTTTTGGACCTCCTACTATAACAATTCTCTCAAAATCTCTTTCACCTTCTGATATTGCTTTGCAAAATGCAACTATTTCTGCACAAATACTTTGTATTCCTTGATTTTCTACATTACACCCTGTATATCTTCTTCCATTTTTTGTCATAAGAACTGCTCCAACACTATAATTAGAATATTTTGAATACGCATTTTTTCTAACATTAGTAGCTAAAATAATATCATCTCTTAACTCAACCATAATTTTCCTCCTATTTATACTTTTTTATATTTAATAAAAATCTTGAACTTTGAGTTTGTTTTTCTATACCCTCATATATAAATTTTCCCCTTCCTCTTATTGTTATTATATCATTTAAATTAATTTTTTTTGAAGGTTTAAATTCATTTATAGAATTAATAAAAACTCTTCCCTGTTCTATTAATTCATTTGCTTTACTTCTAGAACATCTAGCAAGTTCTGAAACAAAATTGTCCAATCTAATTGAAGAAACTATTATTTTTAAATTTGCAAACTCATTTTCTTTTATTTTTAAATCTTTAATATTTTGAATAGTAATTTTGGATTTTTGAAATCTTGTTAAATTTTTTAAATCTTGTGCTAATATATTCGAAATTTCACTTAAAACTATTATGTCTGCACCTGTATCTGTTACTATAATATCACCAAATTTTTCTCTTCTAATACCTAATTTCATAATACCACTTAAAAATTCTCTATGTTCATATTTTATATTATTAGGCAATTCTATTCTAATTACCTCTAAAATATTCTCATAATTTTTTTCTATTATTTCTTTAGTAAATTTTTCAGGATAAAAAATTATAATATTTCTATCAGCATCCTCTCTTCCACCAAAGATTTCATAATTTTTTATATTTTGTTCTTTTAAATATTTTTTTACAATTGAAATTTCAGATATATTTAAAAAATCTGTATATGTAATTTTATTTCTTGTTTTAGAAAATTCATATTTATCAGTTATTTTCGCTATTAATAATTTGTTTTCATTATTTTTATTTCTTGAGATTTCAAACATTCTACTATACTTCCTACATCTAATCCATATTTTTTTTCTATTTCAGAAACATTTCCATGTTTAATAAACATATCTGGGTAAGCAAATTTTTTTAAATCTACTTTCAATTTATTTTCCACAATTAACTCTTCAATTTTACTTCCTAAACCACCAATAATTGTACCATCTTCTATTGTAACAACTTTTTTCGATTTTGACATATATTTTAATATTTTCTCATTATCAAATGGTTTCAAAAATCTAGCATTAACAACTGTACAATATATTCCTTGTTCCTCTAGTATATTAGAAACCTTAATTGCATTTGATACCATTTTTCCGATAGCTATTATTAAGATCTCATTTCCTTCTTTTAAAACTTCAGATTTTCCTAATTTTATTTCTTCACAGGTTGTAAATTTTATATCTTCTGATCCACGTGGATATCTTATTAAAACTGGCTTTTTCAAATTAACAGCAAATTCTAACATATTTTCTAATTCTCTAAAATCTTTTGGTGCCATAATATTAAAATTTGGTATAGTGTTAGTAAATGCCATATCAAGCAACCCTTGATGAGTTTCTCCATCATTTCCAACAATTCCAGCTCTATCTGCACAAATTACTACTGGTAAATTTTGTATTGCAACATCATGTACTAACTGATCATAAGCTCTTTGAATAAAAGATGAATATAATGGAAGCACTGGTATTAAACCAGCTTTTGCTAAACCTGCAGAAAGTCCTACTGCATGTTGCTCAGCAATACCTACATCAAAAAATCTATCTGGATATTTTTTTGCGAACTCAGATAAACCTGTTCCATCCTTCATAGAAGCTGTTATAGCTACTATTTTCTTATTATTTTTTGCAAGTTCAACTAATTTTTCTCCAAATACTTTCGAATAATCAATACTTCCTTTATTTAATTTTTCACCAGTTTCTTTATTAAACTTTGAAGTACTATGAAAAATATCTGGATTTGCTTCTGCTGGTTTATATCCTTTTCCTTTTTTTGTTAAAACATGTACTAATATTGGTCCATCTTGTTCTTTACAAATATTAAATATTTCTTCTAATTTTTCTAAACTATGTCCATCTACTGGACCTAAATATCTAAAACCTATATCTTCAAAATACATTTTTGGAATTACTAATTGCTTAATTCCTCTTTTAGTTTTTTGAACAAATTTTACAACTTTTTTTCCAACTACTGGAATTTTACTAATTACTTTTTTTCCTTTAACACTTGCCTTAACATAAACACTTTTAGTTCTTAATTTTGAAAGCATCATAGAAATTCCACCAACATTTTTTGCAATACTCATTTCATTGTCATTTAATATAACTATCATATTGGTATTACTACTTCCTACATCATTTAATGCTTCTAAAGCCATTCCTCCAGTTAAAGCCCCATCTCCAATAACAGCTATAATTTTATTATTCTCACCTTTTATATCTCTTGCTCTTGCCATTCCTAAAGCTACAGATATTGAAGTACTACTATGTCCTGTATCAAAATTATCATAAATACTTTCATTTGTTTTTGGAAATCCAGAAATTCCATTTAATTTTCTTAATGAAGATAATTTATTTTTTCTTCCTGTTAAAATTTTATGTACATAAGTTTGATGTCCTACATCCCAAATTATTTTATCAATAGGAGTATTAAAAACTGAGTGTAGAGCTATTGTAAGTTCTACAACACCTAAATTAGATGCTAGATGTCCACCAGTTTCTGATACTGTATCAATTATTTTTTGTCTAATTTCTTCTGCTAAAATTTTTTTATCTTCTATATTCAAAGGTTTTAAATCTTCAGGATAATTAACTTTTTCTAAAATCATTTTAAATCTTCTTTCTATACCATTAACAATGAAAGTAATGAAGTAATTAATGGTACTGTAATATTATCTGTTCCTTTTATTGAAACAGCTTCAACTATAGTCATCAATATTGCAACTAATATAGATTTTATTGCTACAAATGTTGCTTTATTATATGTTAAAAAACCTGCCATTATTATTAAAGTTACTAAAAACATTGCACAAGAACCTGCAACTGTTTTTTTATTTTTACCAATTCTATATTCTGGGCTCTTAATTGCTTGTCCAATAACAGCTGCTAAACCATCTCCATATCCCATAACAGCAATTCCACATAATCCAATTAATGGATTTTTAATAGGACCAAAAGTTAATATTGCAAGAATAAGTAAAGATATAGCATAATAAACTGTACCTAAACTTTCCTTATTTTCATCCCCTTCATCTCTTTCCATAACTTCTATAATATTATTTTTATAAGATAAATAATTTATAACAACAAATAATGCTGGCATTAATGATGCATAAAAAATATTATCAAAAAATACCATTGCAATAATCCACCAATTTGAAAGCATTATATGCATATATTTTCTACTTGCTTCTTTTCCAGCTTTTTCAAATACTCTCGCAGAAACCATAATTATTGCTATAAATATTATTGAAACTATTATTCCAAATATATTTTTCATTTCTATCACCTTTAAATTTTATAAAGTTAAATTATATTAATAATTTTAACTTTTGTTATTATATCAAAAAAGTGCTTTTACACAAAGCACTTTTAAGAAAATTCACATATTGTACACAAAACTTTTACTTGTTATCCTCTAACATTCTAGCAATTTCTTCATGCCTTTTTATTTTTCCAGTAGTTGTTTTTATCATTTCTTCTTTAGATACTATTATATGTCTAATATGCTTATATGCAGGCATATTTTTGTTTATTTCTGAAATATATTTCTTCATATGTTTGTAAACTTCTTCATCACTTACATAACCTATAATATCTTTTATAACATCTTCATCATATACTATTTTTACTGCAACATCTAAATCATCATCTCTTGTAGGTTTCCCATAAACCATACATTCCTTAACACCTGGTATATGACCTATTAAAATTTCTAATTCTTCTGGGAAAATATTTTTTCCATTTTTTTGCACTATAACATTCTTTTTTCTTCCAGTAATATATAAATATCCATTTTCTAAATATCCTAAATCTCCTGTATGAAAGTATCCACCCTCCATTACTTCTTCTGTAGCAGAATTGTTCTGATAATATCCTAGCATTACATTAGGACCTTTTGCAACTATTTCTCCTATTCCTTTTTCATCCTTATCTTCTATTTTAATTTCTACTGAAGGTAATGGTTTTCCTACAGAACCCGCTTTTACAGTTTTATCTCCTTCTACTGCAAGTATTGGTGAAGTTTCTGTTAATCCATAACCTTGATATACTTTCATTCCAAAATCATTTAATGATTTAAGTAATGATTCATCTAATGCTGCAGCACCACTTACAATTAATCTTATATTTCCTCCAAGTGCTTGATGAATTTCATTAAATATTTTTCTTTTAATATTTATATGTAACATATTTAAACCATTTGTAAATTTCACCATATTTTTTACAATTTTAGTTTTTCCTTGCTTTTCTATATTTTTCATTATTCTTTTATACAATGTTTCTAGAATTAAAGGAACGCAAACTAAAATTGTAGGTTTATATTCACAAAGATTTGATTGTATATATTTTAGGCCATCACAAAAACAAATATGTCCTCCTATAAATACAACAACATGATTTATAAGAGATTGAAAAGCATGATGAAATGGAAGAAGTGCGAGCATACTATCATTCTCATCAAATTTTATAATTTTAAGTGCATCCATTACATTACTGCAAACATTTTTTTGAGATAACATTACTGCTTTTGATATTGAAGTTGTACCAGAAGTAAATAACATAATAGACATTTTTTCTGGATCTACTTCTGTATCTAAATAGCTTCTATCTCCATCATTTATTAATTCTTGACCTTTTTCTATAATTTTTTTATAAGATAAGAAACCATCTTTATCTTCTTCTAAATCAAAACATATAAAATGTTCTACTAAAGATAATTTTTCATCTTTTATTTTTTTCATTACATTATAATATTTGTTCTCGAAAAATATTGCTTTTGCTTCACTTCTTTTTACTAATGATATAATTTCATTATCAGGTAAAGATTTATCTAGTGGAACAATTACTTTATCTCCTGTTGTAACAGCATAATATACACATGTCCACTCATATCTATTTTTTGAAATTAAAGCAACATTTTGCTTGTCTAATCCTAAAGAATTTAATACTGTTCCTAAACAATCTATTTCATTTTTAAATTCTTTATAATTTATTGAATAAAATTCTGGTGTTTCATCTTTTTGATACATTCTCTTTTTAAATCTAAAAGCTGGTCTATCTCCATATAATTCAACTGTTTGATTTAATAAATCTTTAAAATCTTTTATTTTTCTTACTTCATAATAATTTTCCTTCATGTAATCCTCCAAAAAAATATTTCATACATATTATACATCTTAAAAAAATAAATATCTATTAGAATGAGCAGTCAGTTTTATTTTTACAATCTTTATAAACATTATATTCAACCCATTTTTTATTTTTTTCAATATTTTCTCTTACTTGTGTTGCTTCTATTGGAATTATTTTTCTTTCATTATCTACACGTCTATCAACTATATTCATGTATTTTGCAACACATGCACCATATTTTTCACTACTATAAAAATGTGTTAATTTCTCATCTTTCATAATATTTGTTAAATATTTCATTTGAATATTTACACTTTCATCATCTAATCCGTATTGCATTGGAGGATTATGTGCAAATTTAATTTCAATATCTGGATATAATTCTTTTATCCAATTTGCTCTTTTTTCAGAAGGGATATCAATTAAATCAGTATCATACACAACTACTATAACTTTATCCATTTCTTTTAATGCTGTTTCTATTAAATACTGATGTCCTTTATGTAATGGAGCAAATTTTCCTATTGTAAATCCTATTTTCATTTTGTTCACCTTTTCTTTATTTTTCAATTTCATTTTTCTTTTCTATATTCTGTAACTCAAATCTATACTTTTGTTTTACATTAGGATATTTTTTATGATCTACTTCTGATAAAAACATATCAAGAGGTCTTATATAAAGCTTATTTTCACCATAAAGTTGCCTATATA
>CANQEX010000019.1 GCA_947596225.1 uncultured Clostridia bacterium
TATATAGTAGATTCAATAAATGATATATATAAAATATTAAAATAAATTTTGCAAAGGAAAGAATTATGGAATTAATAAAAAAATATAAGCCTTATATTATAGATTTATTTTTAAACACAGCAGGGTTTGCAATTTATATTGCTTCTCAGCACATTTTACTTTTACCTATTTTGGCAAAAGTTACAAATGATACAGTATATTCAAGTGTTGTATTGTATATATCTATATTAAACTTAATTGGAACGACACTTGGAGGTGGACTTGGAAATGTAAGACTAATTAGAAATAGTGATTATGAAGAAAAAAATATAATTGGAGATTTTTTTAGAATTTTAATAATTGCATTTCTAATTATTTCTGTAATTGGTTTACCAATTTGTATTTATAAAGGATATTCTTTATTTGTGAGTTGTTTTTTAATTATTACAATATTGATGGCAAATATAAGAATTTATTCAACTTCTTATTTTAGACTTGATAATAAATATAATAGAGTAATTTTGCAAAGTGTAATATATTGTATTGGAATTATTGTAAGTTTAATTGTTTTTTATTTTCTTAGAAAAATGTATTTACTTTTGTTTATACCTGAATTATTATGTTTTATTTATGAAATGAAAACTACAGATTTATTAAAAATGAAATTAGCTAAGACTATAGAAATGATGAATACTGTTAAAACTTTTATTAAAATAAGTGTAGTTTCATTTTTAGCTAATTTAATGAGTTATTTTGATAGATTTGTTATTTATCCAATGTTTGGTGCAACATCTCTTGCTGTGTATTTTGCAGTAAATTCAATGGCAAATATGTTCAATTTGGTTGCTACTCCAATATCAAGTATAATATTACCTTGGGTTTCAAACGTAAAAGGTGAAGAAACTAAAAATAAAATTATAAAGTTAACATTATTTATAAATATACCAGTAATAATATTTGTTACATTGTTTGCAATTCCTCTAACTTATATAGCATTGAGAATATTGTATAGTCAATATCTAACAACAGATAATATAATGATACTAATAATTGCTACATCAATTGCAACATCATTAGGAGTAGCTGCTTCCTTTGTTAAATCTGTTTTGCTTAAATTTTGTAGTGCAAATAAATTAGTTATTTCTTATTTTGTATATTTCTTAGTTTTTATATTGTCAGCATATCTATTAAGTCATAAATTTAATTTAATAGGATTTAGTATAGCAAATATAATTTCAAAATGTGTTTTGTTAGTATGTTTTATAATAATGTTAGTAAAAATTTTAAAAATAAAAAATAATGAATAATATAGGAGAAAATCTTATGAAAAATATTGTTATTATTGCACAATACACAACAATACCAGGAGAAAATGGAAATAGTAGATTTACATATATAATAGATAAAATAAAAGATAAAAATAATGTTGAATTAATAACAACAAAATTTATACATTCTACTAAAAAACACAGAAGTTCAGATATAGTTATTCCAAATGAAGGTTATAAAGTAACATTACTAGATGAACCAGGATACAAAAAAAATATTTCATTAAAAAGGTTCTATTCACATCATATATTTGCTAAAAATTTAGAGAAATATTTAAATAGTATTGAAAAACCAGATATTATATATGTATCTATACCGTCTTTAGATACTGCGAAAGTTGTTGCTAAATATGCAGAAAAAAATAATATAAGATTTATAATAGATGTTCAAGATTTGTGGCCAGAAGCTTTTAAAATGGTTTTTAATATTCCAATTTTAAGTGATTTAATTTTTTATCCTTTAAAAAAACAGGCTGATTTTGCATATTCAAGAGCTGATGATATAGTTGCTGTATCAGATACATATATGGAAAGAGCAGCTTTAGTGAATACCAAATATAAGGAGAAAATGAGTGTATATTTAGGTACAGATTTAGAATATTTTGATAATGCAAAAAAAGAAAATGAAATTACTAAATTTGATAATGTAATAAGAATTGCATATATAGGTACATTGGGACACAGTTATAATTTAAAAAATGTAATAGATGCTATAAGTATATTAAGAGAAAGACAGATAAAAAATATATTATTTGTTATAATGGGAAGTGGGCCATTACAAGAAGAGTTTGAAAATTATGCAAAAGAAAAAAAGATAAATTGTGAATTTACTGGAATGTTAAAGTATGAAGAAATGGTTGGTAAATTATGCTCTTGTGATATTGCAGTAAATCCAATTACTAAAGGAGCTGCACAAAGCATTATAAATAAAGTTGGAGATTATGCTGCAGCTGGGCTTCCTGTAATAAATACACAAGAAAATAGAGAATATAAATCTTTAGTTGAAGATTATCAAATTGGTTTTAATGTTATACCAAATGATGCAAAAGATATGGCTGATAAAATTGAAATTTTGTATAAAGACGAATCTTTAAGAAAAATTTTAGGTAATAATAATAGAAAACTTGCAGAAGAAAAGTTTGATAGAAGTAAAACTTATTTGAAAATTAAAGAATTATTAGAAAAATAAATAAATTCAGCTGATAAGAAAGGAAAAATAATAATGATTATAACTGGATTAATAGCAATTTTAAGTTTTATAATAGTGCCAGTTTTGGTAGGTTTTAATATTGTAAAATTTTTTAAAAATGATAATAAAAGCATATTATTTGCTTATGTGATAGGATATTTAATAGAATTTGCTATTTGTGAATTAATTTCTGTACCAATGATATTTTTGAAATGCAGATTTACAACTTTGTTATATACTTTTATAGGAATAAATGGTATATTATGCCTAGTTTCAATATTAATTAATTTTAAAAATATAAAAGAAATTATTTTAAGTAATTTTAAAGAATTAAAAACTACTCCTAAAATTTTAACTGTTCTTTGTATTTTTTTAATTTGTGTACAAATTTATGTATTTGCATTTTATGCACATACTGATGATGATGATGCATTTTATGTAAGTACCTCTGTTACTACAGTACAAACAAATTCTTTATTTAAATATGATCCTGAAACTGGAGCATTAGAAGGTGAAAATTCTAAAATAAGATTTATTATAGGACCTTTTCCATTGTTTATGAGTATAATTTCAGGTGTTTTAAATATACATCCTGCAATAGTAGCTCATCTTATTTTTCCAGTAATTATTTTGCCAGTTATTTATAGTTTATATTATTTACTTGCAAAATATTTCTTTAAAGAAGATAAAAATTCTACATTATTATTTTTGGTATTTATAAATATTTTAAATATGTTTGGAGGATATTCTAAAAAAGCAAATTTTGCATTTTTATTAATGAGAATTTGGCAAGGTAAAGCAATGCTTGCAAATTTTATTATCCCTGCAATATGGCTAGTATTTTTAAATGGAAAAGAAAATGGATTTAAATTTGTAGATTATTTATTATTAGTTATAACAATTATAGCTGGAAATTTCACAACTTCAATGGGAATAGGAATACCTCCAATAGCTTTAATACTACTTGTTTTTGCATTTGAAGTATCAAAATTTAATTTTACTAATGTTAAATCTAAAAATGATTTAAAAAATAGAATATTAGAATTTGATTATAAAAAATCTTTTATTAATATATTAAAATGTGTAGTATGCTGTTTTCCTAGTATAATATGTGGGTTGATATATATTTTATATTAGATTAATAAACTTTAAGGAGAAAAAAATGTTTAAAGAAAATATAAATTCTATAGTAAGAGCTTTTTCAGAATATAAAGGTGATGGAGGATATTTAGCAATATTTTTTATAGCAATATTGTATATGTTTTTAAAAAGAAAAGATAAGAAGAAAAATGAAATTGTTTTTTTCTTATTATATCCTATAATATTGTTGTTTGTTTTAATGAATCCAATTTTTAATAAATTGGTACATCCAATATTTAATACTATTTATTTTAGATTATTATGGATGCTTCCTTTAGGAATAGAAATAGCATATTTTATAGTATCTTTTATAAATGATCAAAATAGTAAAATGCAAAAATGGGTTGTAGGAATTGTTTCTGTAATAGTAATAATATCAGCAGGAACTTTTATATATAATGCTAAAAATTTTCAAAAATTAGGAAATCTTTATAAACTACCTGATGAAGGTATACGAGTTACACAATTAATAGGAGCAGATGATGAAAGTTATAAAAAAGTAATAGCTCCACCATCAATAATTGCTATTATACCTCAAATAGATTCAAGTGTACATTTATCAAATAAAAGAGAAGCTGAAAGTTATAAAAAAGTTCCTGAAATTGTAGCAATGTCATATGGAGATCTTGGAGAACTATTGAAAGCAGCAACTGAAAAAAAATGTAATTATGTTATTTTTGAAAAAACAATGTGGTGGAATGCAGATATAAGAGATTTTGGATTTAAAGTTTTTACAGAAACTGATAATTATATTATCTATAAAGATATGGAATTTGAATATGATAAATAGTTTAGAAAGGAAAATAAAATGGCAATTTTAGTAACAGGAGGAATTGGATTTATTGGTTCTCATACAGTAGTTGAACTTGCAAATAATGGAAATGAAGTTATTATAGTTGATAATCTTTATAATAGTAAAATTGAAGTTTTAGAAAATATAAAGAAAATTACAGGAAAAGATTTTAGATTTTATCAATTTGATATCTGTAACAAAGAAAAATTAGAAGAAATTTTTAAAGAAAATAAAATTGATAGTGTTATACATTTTGCAGGTTATAAAGCCGTTGGAGAATCTGTTAAAGAACCATTAATGTATTATTCAAATAATTTGATTTCTACAATAAATTTATTAGAAGTTATGAAAAAATTTAATATTAAAAAATTAGTTTTTAGCTCTTCTGCAGCAGTATATGGAATACAAGAAACTCCAAAATGTTCTGAAAAAATGAAAAGAGGAGAAACTACAAGTCCATATGGAACAACAAAAGCTATGATTGAAAAAATATTGGAAGATTTATATATTTCTGATAATTCTTGGAATATAACTATTTTAAGATATTTTAATCCAGTAGGTGCTCATAGTAGTGGTTTAATAGGGGAAGATCCAAGAGGCACTCCAAATAATTTAATGCCTTATATATTAAAAGTTGCATCAGGAAAATTAGATGTTTTAAATATATATGGAAATAATTATCCTACACCTGATGGTACATGTATAAGAGATTATATACATGTTGTTGATTTGGCTAAAGGACATGTTAAAGCTTTAGAAAAAGCACCAAATGGTTTAAATGTATACAATTTAGCATCAGGAAAAGGAGTAAGTGTATTAGAATTAGTAAAAACTTTTGAAAAAGTAAATAATTTAAAAGTTAATTATAAATTTGTAGATAGAAGACCAGGAGATTTACCTGAATATTATGCTGATCCTACAAAAGCATATAATGAATTAGGCTGGAAAACTGCAAAAAATTTAGAAGATATATGTAAAGATGCTTGGAATTATGAAAAAAATAAATAAGGAGTAAAAAATGAAACAACAAAATCTTAATGAGATAACAAATAGGAATTTAAAAGATTTAATTATAAAAAATGTATTAGGTGTTATATTTGCATTATCTAGTGCTATTTTATCTTTTCAAGTTATTGTCAAAGATTATACATATTTAACAATGAGTGTAACAATAATTGTTTCTTTCTTATGTGCCTTATATTTTTGGGAAAAAACATTAAATGAAAATATTGAAAATTTAAAAAATAATAAAGTTTTTAGTATAGTATGTGCAATCTTAGCTAGTTTTGTAATATTTAAATTATACCAAACTAAAGGTATGCAAAATAAAGAAATATTTAATAAATATCTATTTAATCCTTTCAGATTAAGAGGATTTATAATATCTTTATTATCCATATTATATATAGGTGTGTTTTTAGGTAATAAAATAGAAAAGTGGATATTAAATATTTATAAAAAATTAGATTCTTGGGATAAAAAAGCATATTTAATATTAAGTTTTGTTTTTTTAGGAATTATTATTTTTGCATATTCTTTAAATTCAAACTGGTATCTTACATATGATAAAATATATTCTTTAGATTCAGGATGGTGTTTTAAAAATATATTACCAGAATCATCATATTATGATATAAGACATCCTGTTTTAAGTATATTTACATTTCCAATATATGCAATAGTAAGTACTATAGTAAAATTTGTAATATCAGGAAATTTATCAGATACAGTAATAGCAATCATAATACAATTTTTAAATATACAAATATTAATTTTAACTGGATTTTTACTTAAATTATTAA
The DNA here is from genome assembly GCA_947596225.1 of uncultured Clostridia bacterium. Lineage (GTDB taxonomy): Bacteria > Bacillota > Clostridia > TANB77 > CAG-508 > Scatovivens. The sequence continues at coordinate 6,232 of CANQEX010000019.1, forward strand.
CTAAGAAAAAAAGTGTATTTTTAATATATATGTTATCATTTCCAACATTATTGTTTTCATTATTTTTAGAGAAATATGCGTTATGTGTATTTTTTATAGTACTTTATATTTATTCACTTTGTAATGAAAATAAAAATGAGTCAATAACAGGGCTTATATCTGCAACAATTTGTATGCCAACAAGTTGTTTTATAGGAATTTTAGAATTTTTTACATCAGATAAAGTAAAAGAAAAAATATTAAGAATATTAAAAATAATATTTATAACATTATTAATTTTAATTTGTTTTGGTAGAAGTTGGGTATTATTTAATGGACCAACAGAAGCATTTTCAACACAAAAAGACTTTTCAAATAAAAGTTTAAATATACAAGAAAGAACAATAGCAACATTAAAAATGATACAAGGTTGCATTTTTGCATTACCTTCTATAGCTACAGGAGATATTTATTTTTGGGATGGTACTTTAACATCAAATATTTCTATATTATCTTTAGTGATATTTGCGATTATGATTATAGGAATTATAAAAAATAGAAAATCATTTTTTGTAAAAAGTTGTACAGTTTGGACTATATTTTCATTTGTATTATTTGTAATTCTTAAATGGAGTGCACATACTACACCATTATTTAGTCTATATTTTTCATGGGCAATAATTCCACTTTTTGTAATGGGACTTGATTATTTATTTGAAAAATTAAAAATTAATAAAAAAGCAGGTTATGTAATATTAATGTTTTTAATGTTAGTTATTAATATTACTACTATACTAGATATATCAAAACTTTTAGCAATTTTTAAATAAAAGAGGTAAAATAGATGAAAAAATATTTAAAGCTTTTTAGAGTAAAACATTATATAAAAAATTTATTGGTTTTCATACCTTTAATTTTTAGTAAAAATTTATTTGATAAAACAAAAATGACAAGTGCTATTATAGGTTTTATTTCTTTTTGTTTAATATCTTCAGCTGTTTATATAATTAATGATATTAAAGATGTACAAAAAGATAGAAACCATCCAGTAAAAAAGAATAGACCAATAGCTAGTGGGGAAATAAGTATAAAGCGAGCAATTATTATAGCTATTATAAATGTTATTATATCATTTTCTATTGTATTTTATTGTTATTATAAATTTAATATAAATATCATTTTAACAGGAGCATATTTATTTTTATATTTAATATTAAATATAGCTTATAGTTTTGGACTAAAAAATAAACCAATAATAGATATTGCAATTCTAGTATCAGGATTTTTACTAAGAGTTTTATATGGTGGAGTAATAGTACAAGTTCAAATATCAAGTTGGCTATATTTAACAATAATTTCTGTATCTTTTTATTTAGCTTTAGGAAAAAGAAGAAATGAGTTCATTAAGCATGATGGAAAAAATACTAGAGAGGTACTTAAATATTATACAAAAGAATTCTTGGATAAAAATATGTATGTAAGTATGGCACTTGCAATTTGTTTTTATGCATTATGGGCAATGAATTATGGAAATAATTTAATGATTTGGACTGTTCCAATTGTAATGATTTTAGCAATGAAATATAGCCTTAATATAGAAGCAATGGAATCTGAAGGAGATCCTGTTGAAGTTATTGTTGGAGATAAATTTATTATTGGGTTAGGAATTATATATATTTGCCTTATTTTTGGAATATTATATTTAAAATAAACCTGTTTTTGAAACAGGTTTATTTATTTGAATATTTGATTAATTTTGCATGTATTACTAATCTTCCACTACCAATGTAATTACTACAAGTAGATAATGTTAAAATTTTATCATTTTCATTTAAAGAAGTATCGAAATTATAAATTGATTTAGATGAAATTGAATTTAAAAAATTAATATATTCATCATTAGTATTAAAGTTTGTTGTAAGGTAATATGTTTCAGGAGTAGTTTTGTAAACTGAAATTATTTGCCATAAAGTATTTTGACTTTTTGTTGATAAATTGATAATCATATTATTAAAATCTTCATTTTTATATCTATTAGTATCTAATAAAGTATCTAAACTTCCAAAAAAAGTTTTATCCATTCTATTATGTCCATATATAATTGTATTTTTATCAAATTCTTTAGTAGAATTTCTATAATCCATAAAAATCCAACCAGCCCTATTATAAGAATTATCAAATGAGTGACGCAAATAATAATTATTATCGTTTGTTTGAAGTACAGGATAATTTATTTTTGTATTAGGAATATAAAGCCAAGCTATAGTGTTATTGTTTTTTTGAATTATATTAGAAAGATCCATATTAAAGAAAGGAATATTTGCAAAATTCCAATATTTATTTTCAATATCATCTGGTGCATTATATAATACACCATTATCTGAACTTTCAGTTAAATTAATATCATTTAGTAAAGAATTAGTTATTTTGTTGGAAATAGATTTATCTTTATGCCATATTATAAAAAGAATAACAGATATAAATATTAAACAAATAGCAATAAAATTAATAGTTTTCTTTTCTAAAATCATATAATCACCTATAAAAAGAGTAGCATAACTGCAATAATTTTTCAACATAAAATTTTGTAATAAAAAGAATATAAAAATATTAACTAAATGTAATATAAATATTTAAGAAAAAGTGTTATTATATATATAGTAATGTTACATAAAGGAGGTATGAAATGAAAGAAAAAATATTATATATGTTTCTAGTATTTATAACATGCATAACTCTTTTTAATTATACCGTACAAGCAGTAGAGGTAAATATAGATTCACCTAAAGAAAAGCAAACAGCTAAAAATGGGGAAGAGGTAGAATTTATATTATCAGTAAATTGTAAAGATACAGATATTAATACTTTAGAAGGAAAAATTGAATATGATAAAAATGTAATTGAAAATATAGAATTAGAAGAACAAAATGGTTGGCATATAACATACAATCAAATTGAAGGAGACCCCCTAAATGGAAAATTCTTTACATATAAAATGACAGAAGGTATAGATAAAAAGGAAAATGTTTTAGTATTAAAAGCTAAATTAAGTAAAGATATATCTTTATCTACAGAAACACTTATAAAATTAAAAGATGTATATACAAATAATGGGTCAGAGTTAGAAAAAGTAAATGATGAGAATTTTATAATTGATGTAGAACCATCGGAAACAAATTCTCAAAATTTACCAAATGCATCAAATCCAACAAGTAATGGTAATAGTAATAATGGCATTAATAGTGTATTTACTAATGTGAATACAGGAGATATTTTACCAATAGCAGGAATATTAATTTTTGTGATAGCAATAGTAATATTATTATTAAACAACAGAAATAAGATAAGAATTGAGAATAATGGTAGAAGGGGGAAAAGACATGAAAAAAAATAATAGAAAAAAACTATTAATAACATTATTATCAATTTTAATATTATTTATTATATCAATAGTTGTAGGAATATTATCTAGTAATCAAATAATTCAAACAAGTACAAAAGAAATGGTTGTATCATCAGGAACTGTAAAAACAAAAACTTCAAACTCTATTGATGAGTTATATGATGAGTTAAATAATTCTAAAACAACAAATTTGGTATCAGATAAATATTTAATAAAAGATAATAATATTAGTAGAATAAAACCTGAAACTACTGTTGAAGAATTTAAATCTGAATGGGAAAATGAAACAATATCTATTTATAAAGATGGAACAGAAGTACAGGATGGAATAATTCAAACAGGAATGATTCTAAAAAGAGGACTAGAAGAGTATAAATTAATTGTTGTTGGAGATGTTAAACAAGACGGAAAAGCAGATCAAATAGATGTAAATGTACTTATAAAAGAAATAATGGAGAACGGTACAGAGGAAATAAATACGTCAGAAGCAAAAAGTTTTGACGATTTACAAAAAATTGCTTCTGATATTAATGAAAATAAAAAAATAGACAAAAATGATATACAAAAAGTTATAGATAACATAGTATTTGGAAAATTTGATATAGATCCTGTTGAAATTGTGAAAAGTCCTAAATTAGAAATTGTTAGTGGAAATTTAGGAGAAAATAATTGGTATCAAACAGAAGTACAAATAAAGGTAAATGTGCAAAATGATTTGAAAAAAACAGAGAAAACTTTATATAAAATAGAAGGAACAAAAACACAAGATTTTCAAGAAATACAAAATGAAGGAATTATTAAATTAAATGGATATGGAGTATATAAAGTAAGTGCTTATACAATAGATAATAATGGAGTAAAATCACAAGTATCTGAAACAATTGTAAAAGTAGATGATAGAAATATAGTACCAAATATTGTTTATTCTCCTGCTAAACCAGTAGATGGCAAGGTAGGCGAAGATGTAATAGCAACAATAAGCTTTAATAAAGATGATGTAGTAGTAACAAATAATCAAAATAGTCTGCAACATACATTTAAAACTAATGGACAATTTGTATTTAATTTTAAAGATAAAACTGGAAGAACAGGAAGTGCTATTGCTGAAGTAACTTGGATAGGAGAAAGAGTAGGGCTTGATGCAGAATGGAAATACTTAGTACTAGAAAATGGAAAAATTCAATTAACAAGATATGTTGGAACAAAAACAGAAATAACTGTTCCAACAGAATATGATGGATATAAAGTATATTCAATAGGAAATCCTGATTTTGATCCTACTAAAGCGGAAACAAGATATAATGTATTATCAAGTTCTAATTCAATAGAAAATACTTCTGTAACAAAGATTTCTTTTGAAGAAGGAATAGAAATTATAAAAGGTGGAGCCTTTTATGGTTGCACAGGATTAACATGTAATTTAGTTTTACCAAATTCTGTAACAATAATAGATACATTTGCATTTTGGGGCTGTGTAAATCTAACAGGAGATTTAAAAATACCAGAATGTGTAGAAACAATAGGATATGCATCTTTTGCCGAATGTAAAAATTTAAATGGAAAATTAACATTACCAAATTCTTTAAATAGTATTGGTCAAGCAGCTTTTGGAAATTGTAGTCATTTAAATGGAGAATTAATTATTCCTAATAATATTACTAGAATTGAAACTAATACATTCAATAATTGTGCTGGTTTTGGAAGTTTAAAACTACCTGATAATCTTACATTTATTGGAGATGCAGCATTTCAATATTGTAGAAATTTAAGTGGAGAATTAAAAATACCAAATTCTGTAACTTCTATTGGTAAATATGCATTTACTAAGTGTGATAAATTATCTAGTATGATATTACCAACTGCATTAAATAGTTTAGGAGATTTTGCATTTAGATGGTGCAGTTCTCTTACTGGAAACTTAGTTTTACCAAATAGTTTAACAAATTTAGGAAAACTAGTATTTGACGGTTGTACAGGATTAAATGGAGAATTAATTATTCCTTCTACATTAACTAATGTAGGTGAAAATACATTTACAGGTACTAATTTTACAAAGAGAATTGCACTTATCCCAAGTTCAGTTACAACAATAGATATAAAATCAATATATGATTTTTCTAATATAAATGAATTCAAAGTTGAAGCTGAAAATGTAGTATTTGAAACTGAAAATGGAATATTATATAGTAAAGATTTAAATACTTTATATGCAGTACCAGTAAAATTGAGTGGACAAGTAACATTACATGAAGGATTATTAACAATAAAAGATGGAGCATTTTCAGGAACTGGAAGAGAACACTTAATAATTATACCATCAAGTGTAACTGAAATTGAAGAAGGTGCACTAGAAGAATTAAAAGAGCTAGGAAGTAGTAGAGTATCTTTTGAAAGCGAAAGTATATATGAATTTAAATCAGATGGTTCAATAGGCAAGAAATCTGAATAAAATAAAAAACACTTTAAAGTAGAAATATTTTAAAGTGTTTTTTACCTAAAATTCACAATTTAGACACATTAAATTCTTGATATTTAATATTTGTAATGATATAATTACCAATATTTATAAAGAAAAATAAAATAAGGAAAGAAAAATGGAATTTTTTAATATACTTTTTAAAAATAGAAAAATTGCAATGAAACTTGGAAGAAATGATTTTAGAAATAGATTTGCAAATACTAGTTTAGGAAGCCTTTGGGGTTTTTTACAACCATTTGTATTTATGATTACATATGTAATTGTTTTCCAATATATTTTGCAAACAAAAAGTGCTGGAGAGTATCCTTATGTAGTATGGTTTTTACCGGGTATGTCAATGTGGATGTATTGTAGTGATGCAATACTTACAGCTAGTAATTCAATAAGAAATTATAGTTATCTAGTAAAAAAAGTAGTATTTCCAGTAGATATTATTCCAATAATATCACTTACTTCAGCTACTTTTATAGGTGCATTTTTAATGCTTGTTGCAGTAGTTGTCTCTAGTATTTTTGGATTTATACCAAATATTTTAAATGTAGTATACATTTATTTTTGTGCAATTTGTTTCATAATTGCTTTAACAAGATTTACTTCAGCACTTACTACAATAGTACCTGACTTTGCACAGCTTTTAACAATATTAATTCAGCTATTTATGTGGTTTACACCAATTATTTGGAATTTAGATTTTATAACAAATAATACTTTAAGTAAATTATTTAGATGTATGCCATTTACTTATTTAGTAGAAGGATTTAGACAAGCTTTTATGGAAAATTCAACTATTATAACAGAACAAAATGGAATATATACAATTATATTTTGGATAATAACAGTAATTATATTTATGTGGGGAAATAGAGTATTTAAGAAAACTAAAAAAGATTTCGCAGATGTACTATAAGTAGAAAGGTTTAAAATAAATGGAAAAAGTAGATATATTACTTGCAACATATAATGGAGAAAAGTATTTAAAAGAACAATTAGACAGCATTTTAAACCAAACATATTCAAATTTTAGATTACTAATTTCAGATGATTGCTCTACAGATAATACTAAAAAAATATTAGAAAAATACAGAAGCAATGATAATAGAATAGAATTATATTATCAAAAAGAAAATCTTGGAGTAATAAAGAATTTTGAGTTTTTACTTAAAAAAGTAGAAAATAATTATTATATGTTTGCAGATCAAGATGATATATGGAAAAAATATAAAATAGAAAAATCAATTAAAAAAATTCAAGATGAAAATTGTGATTTAGTTTATTCTGATTTAGAAGTTGTTGATGAAAATCTAAATACTAAATATGAATCTTATTGGAAATTAAAAGGATTTTATAGAAAAATAAAAAAATATAATAATTTTGAAAGTTTATATCTAAATAATTTTGTTACAGGTTGTACTATTATTTCAAAAAAAGAGTTAATTAATAAAGTTTTACCACTACCAAATATAAGCAAATATGTATTACATGATTATTGGTTAGCTTTAATAATTAGTCAATACGGAAAAATTTCTTATATAGAAGAACCTCTAATAAAATATAGACAACATAAAAGTAACAATATAGGTTCAAAGAAAAAATCTAGTGAGTTAAAATCTATAGATGAAATTAGAAATTTATTTATAGAAGTAAAGAAAGAACATTTTAAAGTTTTTATTGAAAATGAAGATAAGTTTATAGATGATAAAGTAAAAAGTTTAAATAAAAAAGCTTTAAATTATTATGAAATGTTAGAAAAAAAGAAAAATATTAATTTTAAAAATTGGACATTATTTTTAAAATTATATAAATATGAAGGTTTTAGTTATAAAATGCAAAATTTTGTGATTTTAAATATGCCAATAATTGCAAGAATATTATTTAAATTTAAAAATAGTTGCAAATAAAGAATAAAATGATAATTCTTTATGCTAAGATTAAAAAAATGTTGACAAATGTATATTTTATAGATAAACTGTAAACACTAAATATGTATATTTATTTTTGTATATAAAATAGTATATTTATGTAGAAATTTATATAAGATTGGAGAAAATATGAAAAAAATTAAATTATTTATAACATTGATAATTATGTTATTATTAGTTGTTTCTTTAAACAATATTTCAAATGCTGCACAAGATTATGGAACAGTTACAGCAATAACTGGAAGTCCATCTATTGATTCAAATGATTCAGAAACTGTTACATTAACATATAGTTCACTTAATGTTGAATGGGCAAAACAAGAAGGTGACAGAAATAAAAACGGATGGTGGATAGGAATAAAAGTTACAGCTCCTGACAATGCTAATAAAGATACTGCAACAATAAAAAGAAAACAATATGGAGAAGATTGGATTGAAGGTATAAAATTTAATGATAAAAAAGATGGTGAATCTGAAATAAATCTATGGGCATATATAGATGATACTATATTAACAAGTAATAAAAATAAAACCTTTGATTTATATGAAGCACAATTTGATTGGGGTAATGGTAAAACACAAACTATTAAAATAAAAATAGATGCAAGCGAAGCTAATTTTGGAAATTTGCAGTTAAATACTAGTTCATCAATGTCTAAAGTTTTTGTTGTTGATTTAGGAACTGGTGCTGCTGCTAGAGAAAGTAATTTTACAATAGAAAGAGGAAAAACTTTAGAAGAAGGATTATCAGCAAGTGAAAAAGATATTTTTAATTCTTATAAAGCAATAAAAGGTTTTGTAAGATTTTATAAATTTACTGGACCAGGATATACGTTTGAAGCTGATAAAGTAAGTGATTATGAAGCAAATAAATTTGATCCAGATAAAGATGCAATTAATGAAGAAAATGTTGTTATAGTAGCTTATATAAATAATGTAGCTCCAGTTTTAACACCTACTGAATCTGCACCAGCACCTGTCGCATCAGCACCTGATGCAGCACCTGCACCAGCTGGAGAAAAAGATAATACTCCAAAAACAGGTGTTACAGATATTGTAGGTTATGTAGTAACTATAACTGTATTTTCTGCAATGGGAATAGTAGTTTTAATAAATAAATCAAAAAAATATTAAAATGTTAAGAATATATATTCTTAATCCTAATTAATTATTAATTAGGATTAACATTTATAAAAGTATGTATTAAAGAGTATTAACTAAATTTACTAAAATTAGTTAATACTCTTTATTTTTTTTATATTTTAGTTTAGAATATTAGTGTATTTATATTGGTATATTTTTAAGCAAGACGAGGAAGGAATAAATTTATTATGAGGAGAAATAAAGGAAAAAATAAAAGAAAAGTTGTTATAAGAATATTTATAATAATATTATTTATTATATTTTTACTAGGTATTATTTATATATCTACTTATATATCAAGTTCAATGAAAGATAAAAAAGATAGTGAAAATATATTAAGTAATGTTGTAGTTGAAGAAGAACAAATTACTGAAACAAAAACTGAAAAAATGTTAGAATTAGAAGAGTTAAAAAAAGAAAATGAAGAAATAATTGGTTGGTTGGAAATAGAAGACACTAAAATTAATTATCCAGTTGTTCAAACTACTGATAATGATTTTTATTTAACGCATAATTACAAAAAAGAAAAATCAAGTGCAGGAAGTTTATTTTTAGATAAAGATTTTGATTTAGAAAACGGTAGTTCAAATTATTTAATATATGGACATAGAAGTACAAGAGGCCTTATGTTTGAAGATTTAATGAAATATGCAAAAAAAGATTTTTATGAGAATCATACAAAAATAAAATTTACTACTGAAAAAGAAGATGCAATATATGAAATACTAGCTGTTTTTTATTCAAGAGTATATTATAAAAGTGAAAAAAATGTATTTAGATATTATTTTTTTGTAAATGCTGAAACAGAAAAAGAATTTAATGATTATGTTGCAAATGCTAAAAAGGCTAGTATATATGATACAGGTGTTACAGCAGAATATGGAGACCAACTTTTAACTCTTTCTACATGTGAATATTCACAAGAAGATGGAAGATTTGCGGTAGTGGCAAAGAAAATTTCAAATAATGATATAAATCAAAACGAAAAGATTACACAATAGACACATTAAAATGTTGATATTTAAAAGCTGTAATGATATAATTACCCAAATAATATATTTAATTATTAATCAAGGAGGACTATGTTATTACTAACATAAATTAGAATATGAGTGATACAGTTATAAAAATTTCTAATCTTGTAAAAGAATATAAAATGTATTCTAGAAAAAAAGATAGATTATTAGAGGCAATACTACCTGGGTATAAAAGACATTCTACATTTAAAGCAATAGATAATCTTAATTTAGAAATAAAAAAAGGTGAAGTACTTGGAATTTTAGGAAAAAATGGAGCTGGAAAATCTACTTTACTAAAAATGATTACAGGTGTTGTTAGCCAAACATCAGGAACTTTAGAAGTAAACGGAAAAATTAGTTCACTTTTAGAACTTGGAGCAGCTTTTAATCCAGATTTAACTGGATATGAAAATATTTATCAACATGGACAAGTTATGGGCTTAACAGATAAAGAAATTAAAGAAAAAGAACAAGAAATAATTGATTTTGCAGATATAGGAGAACATTTATCACAACCTGTAAAAACGTATTCATCAGGTATGTTTGCAAGACTTGCTTTTGCATGTGCAATAAATGTTGATCCAGATATTTTAATTGTTGATGAAGTTTTATCAGTTGGAGATATGGCATTTCAATTAAAATGTTTTAAGAAATTTGAACAATTTAAAAATAAAGGAAAAACAATTATATTTGTTACTCATAATATAAATGATGTTTTAACAAATTGTAATAGAGCAATTATACTTGAAAATGGTCAAAAAACATTTGATGGGTCTGTTAAAGATGGTGTAAATAGATATAAGAAAATTATTGTAGGATTAAATCCAGATAATGAGTTAGATGAAAAAGATTTAAATGAGCAATTACATATAAATGAAAATGTTGAAGAAGATATTAGTAAAAACAATTTTACAGAAACTTGGAAAGAAAAATTTAATCAAAATCCAAATATGATTGAATATGGAAATAAGGATGCCGAAGTTATAGATTATGGAATTTTTGATCAAGACGGAAATGCAGTAAATATATTTGATAATGGAGATTTTATAACATTAAAATCTAAAGTGAAATTTAATAAAGAAGTAAAAGATCCAATATTTACAGTAACTCTAAAAGATTTTGCAGGAAAAGATATTGCTGGTACAAATTCTAATATAGAAAGAGTAGAAACAGGCACATTTAAAAAAGGAGAAATTGCAGTTGTAGAATTTACACAGAAAATTCCTGTAGCTCCTGGAAAATATACATTATCTTTTAGTTGTACAAGATATAATATTAAAGGTGAGCTTGAAGCTTTAAATAGAAAATATGATGCATTACTTGTTGAAATAATTACTACTAAAAATACTGTTGGTGCTGTAAGAATTGATTCAAAAATTAAAGTTACAAAAATATAAAAGGTTATAACTCCTAAAAAAATAAATATTGTAAAGGTAAAATAGTATGGAAGAAAATTTATCAGATTTTAAGAAAAATATAATAAGTTGGTATCCAATTAATGAAAAAGATACAGTTCTACAAATAGGAGAAGATAAAGAAATTTTACAAGAACTAAAATTAAAATCAAATAATGTAGCTGTAATAGATAATATAGAAGAATTTACTCTAAAAGCAAAATTTGATTATGTTACTATGATTGGAAGTTTTGAAAAACTAGAAACAGAAGAACAAATAATAAATCTTTTAGAGTTTGGAAAAAATGTTTTAAATAGAGATGGAAAAATTCTTTTAGTTTTAAAAAATAAATTTGGAATGAAATATTGGACAGGTGAAAAGTTTGAGCCTAATTCAAAATTATATGAAAGTATAGAATATTCAAAAGAAAATGTTTTAAGTTATACAAAAATAAAAAATATATTAGATTCTTTAAAATTAAAATATAAATTTTATTATCCATTACCAAACTATAAATTAACAAATGTAATATATACAGATGAATTTATGCCAAATAATGATAGTATTGATTCTAGAGTATTAACTTTTTGTGAAAATAATGAAATATTAAATTTTTCTGAAAGAGAAGCTTTTAAACAGTTAATTCAAAATGATGAAAAATTATTTCCTTTTTTTGCTAACTCTTTTTTTATTGAAATATCAAATAATAATAAATTTCAAGATATTAAATATGTAAGTTATAGTATTACAAGAAAAAAAGAATTTAGAATTAAAACAATAATTGGAAAAGATGAAGTTTATAAATATGCTGATAATGATGATTCAAAAAAACATATTGATACAATAAAAAGAAATATTGAAATATTAGAAAAGTCAAATATTAATTGTTTAGATAAATACGTAAATAATCATATAATTAGTAAATATTTAAAAGATGCAAAATCTTATGATAAGGTTTTGATTGAAGAATACAATAAAAATGGTATAGAAGCTATAATAAATAAAATAAAAGAATTTAAAACTATAATATTAGATAAGTTAGAAGTAAATGGTAATATAGAAAATAATGTGTTTAAAAAATATGAGATTGATATTGAAAAAAATTTAGAAGAAAAATTACATTATATAAAAAATGGTGTAATTGATTTAATTTTTCAAAACTGTTTAGTTAAAGGAAATAAAGTTTTTGCTTATGATCAAGAATGGTATCAAGAAAATGTGCCAGTAGAATTTATTTTATATAGAGCAATATTTTATTTTACAGAATTCAAAAAAATTGAAGACATTAATTATGTATATGAACAATTAAATATAGATAAATATATAAGTGTTTTTGAAGAACTAGAAAATAAATTGCAAGCAGAAATTATTGATAAAAATATGTGGAAACTTCATGAAAATTCAGTTAAAGATATTGGAAAAATTAATGATATTTTGCAAAATTATAAGGAAAGATTAGAATTTGCAGATAACCATATTAAAAATTTAGAAAATAATATTAAACAATACGAAGAACATATTGAAAATTATAAAAATGGAATAGAAGATTTAACAAAACTTGTTCAAGACAAAGATGCAGAACTTGTAGATTATGCAAATCAATTAAGAGCAATATCTAATTCACTTTCTTGGAAAATAACAAAACCAGTAAGAATTTTTTCATGGATGTTCAATCCATTTAATGGTGCAACATTTATTGATAGAATAATGCCACCTGGTGGAAAAAGAAGAATAGAGTATGATAAAAAACAAACAGAAAAAAAATATGCCAAAAAGGTTGAAAATTACTATAAGTTATCAGATGAAGAAACAGCAGAATATTGGAAAGGAATTGATCACAGAAAGTATTTAAAATATGAAAAAAATCTTGAAAGAGAAGAAGAGGATGAATTTTCTGATTATGAAAAATGGATAAAAGAAAATACGCCATCAGATCAAGAAATAGAAAAACAAGAAAAAACAAAATTTAGAAAAAGACCAAAAATAAGTATTGTAGTACCACTTTATAATACTAATACAGAATTTTTTAGAGAATTATTATATACAGTACATTGTCAAACATATAAAAATTGGGAATTATGTTTAGCTGATGGAAGTGAAGAACCACTAGAAGAAATTATATCAATGACTAAAAATGATAAAAGAATAAAATATAAATTTTTAGGTGAAAATAAGGGAATTTCTGAAAATACAAATGAAGCAATAAAAATGGCTACAGGAAAATATATTTCACTTTTAGATCATGATGATATGTTAAATATAAGTGCATTATATGAAGTTGTAAAGGCAATAAATGAAAATAAAGATGTAGATTTTATATATTCAGATGAAGATAAATTTCATTTTTTAGATGCACCATATTATGAGCCACATTTTAAACCAGATTTTGCACCAGATACTTTAAGAGCAAATAATTATATTTGTCATTATAGTGTATTTAAAAAAGAATTAATAGATAAAATAGGTGGTTTTAATCATGATTTTGATGGAGCTCAAGATTTTGATATGATTTTAAGAGCAACAGAAAATGCAAAAAATATTGTTCATATTTCTAAAGTGTTATATCATTGGAGAGTTCATAAAAATTCTACTGCAATGCAAACAGAAGCAAAACCATATGCAATAGAAGCAGGAAGAAGGGCTGTAGAAGCACATTTAGCAAGAATAGGATTAAAAGGAAAAGTAACAAATGGAGTAAATCCAGGTACTTATCAAATAGAATATGATGTAATTGGAAATCCTAAAGTTTCAATATTAATTCCAAATAAAGATGGAATAGATTTATTAGAAAAATGTATAGAATCAATAATTTCAAAAACTACTTATTCAAATTATGAAATAGTAATAATTGAAAACAATAGCAGTGATGAAAAAACATTTGATTATTATAATGAAATAATAAAAAATTCAAAAATCAAAGTATTAAATTATAATAAAAATACTTTATTAGATAATCAAGGGGAGAAAGAAGTAGAATTTAAGGATAATAGTGAAGATAAACAAAATTTCAATTATTCTAAATTAATTAATTTTGGTGTAAGAAATTCAAATGGAGATTTTATAGTTCAATTAAATAATGATACAGAATTATTAACACCAAATTGGCTTGAAAAAATGATTGGATTTTGCCAAAGAGAAGATGTTGGAGCTGTTGGTGTAAAACTATATTATCCAGATGAAACTATTCAACATGCTGGTATTATAGTTGGATGCCTTCAAGTTGCAGCACATGTTTTTAGAGGATTAGAAAAAGATAAAAATGGATATTTTGGAAGAGAAAATTTAATACAAAATATGAATGCTGTAACAGCTGCTTGTATAATGACTAAAAAAAGTATATATGAAGAAGTAAATTTTATGAATGAAGATTTTGCTGTTGCATTCAATGATATTGATTTTTGTTTGAAAATTAGAAATACTGGAAAATTAATTGTTTATAATCCTTTTGTTGAATTTATACATTATGAATCAAAAACTAGAGGAAATGATAATGATCCAGATAAAATTGAGAGATTTCAAAAAGAAATTAATTTGTTTTTAGAAACTTGGAAAGATAAATTAAATGCTGGTGATGAATATTATAATAAAAATTTAAGTTTAGATTCAGATCAATATGAGATTAAATTTAAAAAATAATATTATATTGCTATATTTTACTATATTTGCTCTAATTAACTATTATTATATTAATTCATTTTCAGTTTCTCGCTTAAGCTAATTTTCAAAGAAATTCTATTATAAATTTTGTCAGCGCCCTCAAGATAAACTTGAGATTCCCTAACAAAATTTCTTTTAGAATTTCTAATTCAAATTACTTGCGATTCGAAACTTTCATTCATTAATATAATAATAGTTAATAGTAGTCAATAATAGTTACATTAATATTTATTGCAATAAATTTAGAGGGGAAAATATAATGAACATAATAAAACATAGAATTAATCAAATTAAGTTTTATATTGGAAAATATGGTTTGACTAAAACTATCAAAAAATGTATAAAAACAGTTTTAAGAAAAATAGTAAGATTTCTTAAAGGAGAAAAAGATTTGCAATATGGTGATTATGGTGGTTGGATAAAATATAATGAACCAAAAGATGCAGATTTAAAAATTCAAATGAAAAAGAAATTTGATATATCTCCTAAAATTAGTGTAGTTGTACCAATGTTCAATACAAAAGAAAAATTTTTTAAAGATTTAATTAATTGTATGATAAATCAGACATATTCAAATTGGGAGCTTTGTTTAGCAGACGGAAGTCCAAAACAAAATGAAAATTTAAAGAAATATTATGAAAAAGATGAAAGAATAAAATATAAATTTTTAGGTGAAAATAAAGGAATTGCTGGAAATTCTAATTCAGCAATAGAAATGGCTACAGGAGATTATATTGCTCTTTTAGATCATGATGATGTTTTAGCAGATTATGCTTTATATGAAGTTGTTTATGCAATAAATAAATTTCCAAATTCAGAATTTTTATATTCAGATGAAGATAAAATTGATGAAAATGATAATAGATATGATGCTTATTTTAAACCTGATTTTGCACCAGATACTTTAAGATGTCAAAATTATATTTGTCATTTTAGTATTTTCAAAAAAGAATTAATGAAAAAATTAAATGGTTTTCAAGAAGGATATGATGGTGCACAAGATTATGATATATTTTTAAGAATGTCAGAACAAACAAAACCTGAAAATATAACTCATATTCCAAAAATTTTATATCATTGGAGAGTACATAATGAATCTACTGCTAAATTAAATAGTCATGCTAAAAATTACGCATTTGAAGCTGGGAAAAAAGCGATAGAAGATCATTTGAAAAGAGTTGGACTAGAAGGTGAAGTTTCACCAGGTTGTATAGAAGGAATTTATAGAATTGATTATAAAGTAAAGGGAGAACCTAAAGTTTCAATAGTTATTCCAAATAAAGATGGAAAAGAAATATTAGAAGTTGCTATAAATTCAATATTAGATAAATCAACTTATTCAAATTATGAAATAGTTGTTGTTGAAAATAATAGCGAAACAGAAGAAATATATGAATATTATAAAAAACTTATTAAAAATCCAAAAATTAAAATTGCAAATTATAATACTGGAAAAATTATAACAAATGATAATGAATGTAATATGGAATATACTAAAAAGAATAAAAGACAAGTTAAGTCCGGATTTAATTATTCAGCAATTATAAATTTTGGAGTTAAAAATTCTACAGGAGAATATGTAGTTCAATTAAATAATGACACAGAATTAATTACACCAAATTGGATTGAACTTATGCTTGGTTTTTGTCAAAGAGAAGATGTTGGAGCTGTTGGTGTTAAATTGTATTTCCCAGATGAAACAATACAACATGCTGGTATAATAGTTGGTATTGGAGGAATTGCAGGAAATAGATTTAAAAGTATTCCAAAAAGTGGACATGGATATTTTGCAAAAGAATCAATGATAGAAAATTTAAGTGCTGTAACAGCAGCTTGTATAATGACAACTAAAAAAATTTATGAAGAAGTTGGTTGGATGGATGAAAATTTAGCAGTTGCATTTAATGATGTTGATTTTTGCTTAAAGATAAGAGAAAAAGGACTTTTGGTTGTTTATAATCCATTTGTCGAATTTTGGCATTATGAGTCTAAATCAAGAGGACAAGAAAATACACCAGCCAAAATTAGAAGATTTCAAGGTGAAATGAGTAGATTTGAGCAAAGATGGCCAGAAATATTAGATAGTGGAGATCCATATTATAATGTTAATTTAAGTTTAGATACAGAAGTTTATCATATGAAAAATATAAAAGTAAATTATTATGGTGAAGAAGAAATAATTAGAAAAAAAACAAAAAAATGGGGAGAAAAAAATGAAGTATAAAAAATTATGTTTAATAAATTTATTAAGTTTTTGTTTTGATTTTTTTTCAATATTTATAATATCTTTAATTTTTCATGGTGCGAAAAATATAGTTTTTAATTTAAATGGAGATTTTGTAAATATTAATGCTGTTAAACTATATTCATATATTGCATTATTTATATTGATAATAATACAAATATCAATAGTAATTAGATTAGTATTAAAGAAAAAAATAGAATTTAAAAGTAAATGGAACTTAATTTTTGAGATAATTATAATAATATTAATTGCAAAATTAGCTAGTTGGATGATGTTCTCTGTTTTTATGATTACTCCTGTAGTTATAACGCCAATAGAATACTAAAATGAAAGTGATAAATTAAATGAATATTAGAAGTAATTTAATAAAAATTAAATATTATTTAAGAAGATATGGCCTTTTTGCAACTTTAAAAAAGGTCTTAAAAAAGTTGTTTCATATTAAAGAAAATAGAAAATCTAATCAAGAACAATATAAAATTTGGATGGAAAAAAATGAATTAACAGAAGAAATAATCCAAAATCAAAAAAGCTATAGATTTGAATATGAACCTAAAATTAGTATAGTTGTTCCTATGTATAATTCTAATGAAAAATATTTTAAAGAACTTATTGAAAGCATTTTAAATCAAACATATTCTAATTGGGAACTTGTTTTAGCAGACGGAAGTGAAATTCAAAATGAAAATTTAAAAAAATATTTTGAAAATGAGAAAAGAATTGTATATAAATTTTTAAATTCAAATAAAGGAATATCTGAAAATACAAATGAAGCTATAAAAATTACAACAGGTGATTTTATAGGATTTTTAGATCATGATGATATACTTTCTTATGATTGTTTATATGAAGTAGTAAAAGCTATTAACGAAAGTAAAGATATAGAATTTATCTATACAGATGAAGATAAAATAGATGAAAATGGTGAAAGATTTGAACCTTATTTTAAACCAGATTTCTCCCCTGAAACATTAGAATGTAATAATTATATAACACATTTTGTAGTTGTAAAAAAACAATTAATTGAAAAAATTGGAATATTAAATTCTAAATTTAATGGAGCACAAGATTTTGATTTTGTTTTAAGAGCTACAGAAAATACAAATAAAATAATACATATTTCAAAAATTTTATATCATTGGAGAGTTCATAGATTATCTACGGCAAATGTTGCTGATAGTAAACCATATGCGTATGAAGCTGGTATAAAGGTAATAGAAGAACATTTAAAAAGAACAGGAAAAAAAGGAATTGTAGAAAATGGACAAGATGTTCCAGGAATATATAAAATTAAATATGAAGTTATAGGAAATCCTAAAGTTTCAATATTAATTCCTAATAAAGATAATGTTAAATTACTTAAAAATTGTATAGATCCAATATTAAAACTTACAACTTATAAAAATTATGAAATAATAATTATAGAAAATAACAGCCAGAAAAATGAAACTTATGAATATTATAAAAGTTTAATAAAAAATGAAAAAATAAAAATTTTAAATTATAATACTCAAGAATTTATAACTAATGAAAACCAATGTAATATAAAACAAAATATACAAGATTTTAATTATTCTGCTTTAATAAATTTTGGAGTAAAAAAATCAGATGCAGAATTTATTTTACAGTTAAATAATGACACAAAATTATTAACAAAAGATTGGTTAGAATTAATGATAGGATATGCTCAAAATAAAGAGATAGGAGCAGTTGGAGCAAGACTTTATTATGAAGATAAAACAATTCAACATGCTGGAATTATTTTAGGTTTATCTGGAATTGCAGGAAATATGCTTGTAAATCTTCCTTATGGAAAACATGCTTATTTTGGAAGAGAATCAGCTACTCGAAATGTTTTAGCAGTTACAGGAGCTTGTTTATTTGCAAGAAGAGAATTATATGAAGAAGTAAATTTTATGGATGAGGAAAATTTTAAAGTTGCATTTAATGATGTTGATTTTTGTTTAAAATTAGTGGAAAAAGGATATAGAATTGTATATAATCCATATGTTGAATTAATTCATTATGAGTCAAAAAGTAGAGGATATGAGTTTTCAAAAGAAAAAGAAGAAAGATTTAATCAAGAAGCAAATAATTTTAAAACAAAATGGAAAGATTTTTTAGAAAAAGGAGATCCATATTATAATAAAAATTTTACAAGAGAAACTTGTAATTTTGATATAAATATTAAATAGTACAGAAAGGAATAAAAATGGAAGAAAATACAGAAGTAAAAAAGAATTTAACTCTAAAAATATTTGAGATTTTAGAGAATTTTGGATTATGGATTTTAGACAAAATACATTTAAAAATGATAAGTAAATTTTATAAAGATCATATAGAAGGTATGAGATATTTAATATGTGGTGCCTTATCAACAGTTGTTAATATTATTTCTTATGCAATAGCAGCAAAACTTTTATTTATTTCAATTCCTGAAGATGCAACTTTTAATTTGTTTACTATTGCATTATCGCTTAGAGTAACTATTAGTGATACATTTGCATTTATAGTAGCATTAATTTTTGCATATTGGGTTAATAAAACTATTGTGTTTGATACTAAATGTGAAAATGTAAAAGCTTTAGTAAAAGAAGTTACCTCTTTTACTTCATGTAGAATTTTTACTCAAATAATAAGTTTAGCACTTATGAATTTTGCTGTTGTAATACATATGAATGATGTAATTATGAAGATAATTGCAAATATTGTTGTTATAATTTTAAATTTTGTTTTAAGTAAACTAATTATATTTAAAAAAGATTAATTTTGGGGGGATTTATGTTTTTTGTTTATCCAGAAGATTGTGAAAAAAATTTTTTAACTTGGTTTACTTCTGAAAAGAAATTTGCATTTTTAACCACTTTATTAGTTGCAATAATTACCCATATAACATTTTTAACAAATATGATAATGAGCCAAGATGGTTTATGGAATTCAATAGCATATGCTAAACCCACAATGTGGGAATTATCGTTAGGTAGATGGGGAATTTTTATTGCTGATAAAATAGTAAATAATTTAGCTATTCCAAATATTACAGGGATTGTTAGTATATTA
>CANQEX010000020.1 GCA_947596225.1 uncultured Clostridia bacterium
GTTATTCCTTTAAAGCCTTTAGATGATAAATATAAAATAAAAAGAATTGTTTATTCTACTTATCAAGCTGTTTCTGGTGCTGGTCAAGAAGGTGTTAATGATTTAACAAAAGGTCTAGAAGGAGAAAAGCCAAAAAAATTTCCTTATCAAATTGTAAACAATTGTATTCCACATATTGATATATTTACTGAAAATGGATACACAAAAGAAGAAGAAAAAATGATAAATGAAACAAGAAAGATTTTGAAAAGACCTGATTTAAAAGTTACAGCTACTACAGTAAGAGTCCCTGTATTAAATTCTCATAGTGAATCGATTAATGTAGAATTCGAAAATAAATTTAATTTAGATGAATTAAAAAATGTTTTAAAAAATGCACCTGGTGTTATAGTTCAAGATGATATTGCTAATAATATTTATCCTCTTGCAACAAATGCTACTGGCCATGATGAATCATTTGTTGGAAGAATTAGAAGAGATTTTAGTGTTGAATCTGGTATTAATTTCTGGTGTGTTTCTGATAATATTAGAAAAGGTGCTGCCTCAAATGCAGTACAAATTGTAAAAACTATAATTGAAAATGAGTCTACTAAATAGTAGGCTCATTTTTTATATAATATTTTCAATAAATTCAATATACTTTATTTTAGCAAGTTCTAATTGTTCTGAATCTATTGCAGTTTTAAATTCTTCTAATAAAATATAGATTTTATTTAAATTGTATGAATATTCTTTCATATAATCAACATCATCCATCATTTCTTTATATTTATTTTCAGCAGAAACAACTGTATTTTTTGCATTATCCCAATCTAATAGATTTGAATATATAAAACTTGAGAAAACTAAACTTTTTAATTCCATAATGCTTATTTTATTTTTATCATCCAAATATTTTCCTTCATATGTTGGTAATAATGAATATAATATACTAATTTCTTCAAGCAACATCCTTTCATCTTTGTTTGTAACCGCAATATTTAAATTATTTACATGATTTCTAAAATTAACTAAATCTTCATTAGAAATTTGAACTTCTGTTAAATCTAATATAATTGTATCTAAAGAATTATTTATTTTTGTTGTAGTATTACTAATATCATCCCAATTTAATTCTTTTGGCTTATCTTCTTCTATTTCATCATTTTCTACTTGATTTTCTGTTTCATCATTTTTCTCCTCTTCTACTGTAATATCATACTCTCCTTTTGCATATCTATTTGCTATTGTTAATATTTCATCTTCTAAATAACTAATTTCTTCATTTGTTTTATCTTGGATTGTTTTATTTTCTACATTATTTTGTAATGAACAACCTGTAAGACTAAAAATAAAAATTACTAAAAGGAAAATACATATCAAATTTTTACCAATTTTTTTTACCATAATTACCCTCCATAACTATTATTAGTAAAAATTAGAATTTTATACCAATTAGAATAAATTTGATTTATTTAGAAATACTATATTATATATTAAATTTAGAAATGAGATAAATATGAAACCTACAATTAATTTTTATAGTGAACAAATTGGTGAAATAAAAAAATTTTTAGAAGCTTATTATTCTAAAGAACAAACTTTAGATAATGAATTAGTATACCAAAAGGAATTTGACAACCCTATTGAAATGATAGACATTATAAGTTGTTTTGTTGATAATAATGATAAATTCAATATGACTTTATGGATAAGTCTTGATGAAAATGTATATATTTGTATTACTGATACCAATATAAATAAATTAATAAAATATATTTATGAAAGATATCCATATTAAATAAAGCAGATACAAATATCTGCTATTTTTCTAAAATTATTGTTACTGGTCCATCATTTATTAAAGAAACTTTCATATCAGCTCCAAAAATTCCTTTTTCTACATGGACTCCAAATTCTTCACATTTTTTTATAAAATATTCATATAAAGGCTTTGCTATTTCTGGTTTTGCAGCATCTGTAAAACTTGGTCTATTACCACTACTCATACTATCTGCATATAAAGTAAATTGTGAAATAATTAATAATTCTCCATTTATATCTTTTATAGATAAATTCATTTTTTGATTTTCATCTTCAAATACTCTCAAATTACATAGTTTTCTAGCTAGTACATCTGCTTCTTTTTCAGTATCTGAATGTGTTATTCCACATAATACCATAAAACCTTTTTCTATTTTTCCAATAACTTTTCCTTCTACTTCAACTTTTGAATTTTTAACTCTTTGAACTACTAACTTCATAATTGGGCTCCTTTAAAATATTTAAAGGGGCAAGATGCCCCATATTTATATAAACTCATATTTTAATTTTCATTATTTTCTTCATTTTTCTCTTCCACATTGTTTATTTCAACTACTTCAGCTTCTTTTGTTTGTTCTGGTTCTTCTTTTATTTCAATCTTCTCTACCTTTGGTTGTTCTGCACCACATTTTGAACAAAATGCAGCATCTGCTTCTAGTTCTTCTCCACATTTACTACATTTTTTAACTTTTTTTATTGCTAAAATATCCATTTCTAATTTTGAAATTTGATCTTTAAAATTTGATATTTCATCACATTTTGAAATAACTTCATCTTTTGACACATCTTTTCCATCTTTTACTTCATTATAAACAATCTTTCCAATTTCGTAATATTTATCTTCTATTTTGTTTTTTAAATCACTAATCTTTCCTTTTAATTTTAGTTCTTCTGATAAATTAACTGCTTTTTCTTTTGTTACTTGATAAGTCTGACTAGCTTTTTTTCCTAACTTATTAAAAAATTCCATATTAAATTCCTCCTTTTATATTTTATATATTATTATATATTTTGGCTATCGAAATAAATTTTATTCTTCTTTAAAAGCTCTTGTCATCAAGTTTTCTACTGCTTTTTGAGGTTGTAATCCATTATATAAAACATCATAAACAGTATTTACAATTGGCATTTCTATATTATATTTTTTTGCAAGTTTATATGCAACATCAATATTATCAACACTTTCTATTGTCATTCCAATTTCTTTTCTTGCCTCATCTATTGAAAAACCTTTTCCAATTAATTCTCCTGCTCTTCTATTTCTACTATGTTCACTTCCACATGTTACAATTAAATCACCTAAACCTGTTAGTCCATAAAATGTCTTTTCACTTCCTCCCATTGCTGTACCAAGTCTTGCAATTTCGACTAATCCTCTAGTTGCTAAAGCAGCAAAAGTATTATCTCCTAAATTCAAACCTACTGCTATTCCTGCACAAAATGCTATTATATTTTTTAAAGCACCACCTAATTCTACACCTTTAATATCCTTTGAAGTATAAATTCTCATTACAGGACTTCTAAAAGCATCTATTATATATTCTTTTACTCTTTCATCTTCTGATGCAATAACTAATGCTGTAGGTATATTTAATGAAACTTCTTCTGCATGACTAGGACCTGAAAGAATACCATATTTTATATTTGGTATTTCTTCTTTTATAACTTCATCTAAAGTTTTTTGAGTTTCTTGTTCAAAACCTTTTGAACACATAATCAGCATTTGATCTTTATTTAAAAATTTTTCATATTGTTTCAATGTACTTCTTACAAACTTTGATGGAGTAACATGTAAAACAAGTTCTGCTCCTTCTAATACTTCTCTAAAATCACATGAACAAACTATACTTTCAGGTATTTCTACATTAGGTAAATATATACATTTTTTCTCATTATTTATTTTATCTTTCTCTTCCTCAAGAAAAGACCATATCTTAACTTGATTTCCATTTTTTGCCAAATAAATTCCTAAAGCTACTCCCCAGCTTCCACTTCCTATGATTGCAATTTTCTTCATTAACTTTTTTTCTCCCATCTTCATAAAATTAAATAGTCATTGATTTTTCTTCCAATAATTTTTTATTTATTTGTTTTCTAATAGCTTAATATTTTTTAAATTTTTTTTATTTTTTATCACATTTAAAATAATTACCATTATATTATATATAGATATACATGAAAAAGCTATAGATAAAGGATATGCTCCACATAAATAAAATATTGAAACTACACCTATTGTAATTATATTTGAGTAACAAATTCCTAATATAAGAGTAAATATTGCTCCTATTATACTTGACTCAACAATCCAATTTTCAATATAATTATATTTTTTATTAAATAAGTTTACCAAAATAATTATAGTAAGAATTATATAGCAAATTATTCCTAAAGATTGTATAACTTTAGCTATTGGTGTATATATTTCATTAATATTTTGTAATATATTTATTTTTTCATTTACTAATTGGATATATTCGTCTTGATCATTAAGTTCTATCATTTTATTTCCATCTGAATCAACAGCTGTGCTATCAAAAATAATTCTATTACCTGTTATTTCTTTAAACATTTGTATATACCAATATAAACCTTGATAATAACTTGTTGGCGAAGAATTTACAACATAAACATATTTATAATCAAATATAATTTTTATTGCTTTTTTTATTGAATTTCCTAGTCTTAAATAATCTTCACTTTTTAAAATCTCTCCACCAAGAATTGGAATTAATTGTTGTCTTTCTAATTTCCCACTATCTAAAGCTTCTGTTAATTCATCATTCATTTTAATAAATAATGAATCTTCTTTTGGTAATGTATCATATCCTGAACTTGAAACAGCTTGTATAAATGGCCATAAAAATAATCCATTTATAACTTCTCCATTTGGATATTGAAAATTTGCCATTGTTTTATCTAATTCTGGTTTTATTTTAGCAAAAGATGGTGAAACTTTAGCCATTCTTTCTAATTTTTCTCTTGTATTTATAACATAAAGTATATCTTCATTAGGTTTTATAGAATTTATAGTTTTTAATAATTTTGAAAAATTACTTTTTGACTGTGTATTAATAATTTTTACTCCATAATATTTTTCATTTTTAGTTGCTATATAATTTCCAAAAATTGAAGTAGTTATAATTGGTAATACTAATAACACTAATTTTAATATTGGAATTATAATTTTTTGGTAATTTGTTTTTTCTAGTTTTTTATCTTTTACAAAATTTATTATTAGGGAAATAACAGAACACATAATAATAAATATTATAAAAGGAACTAACCATATTGAATCTTCTCTTGTATAATAAAAACAAGCAAAAGTAATTGAAGCAATTATAGACCAAAAAAGAATAATTCTAATTTTATTATTTCTATTTAAAAATATTGCTATATATGAACCAACAACTATCAATGATAATGCTGGAATAATTGAATTTCTATATACTCTTTGGAAAACTTCTGCTGAATGCATTATGGGATTAAATAGTAATAATAAAAACATTAAAAGAAAAAATACATTATTTTTAATATTTTTTCTTATAGCAAACATAAATATTATACAAGCTATAGAGTATAATATTGTTACTGCATTGATATAAGATACACTACATACTTTGCATAATGCTAAAAATATTGGAAAAAAAGCATTTTTTACCAATGTATTATATTTGTAATTTCCTAACCAATTCCCATTGTATATATTAAGAGCATTTTCAACCATAAGTTCATCATCTTCAACTGCTCCGCCAATTGCTTTTATAGGTAAAATTCTAACTAAATTTTGTTTTAAACAACAAAAGAAGATCATTAATATTATAATAATTATTAAACAAATATTTTTCTTAATTAACTTCATCTTTTTCACTTTCTGTTTTTTTACTAAAATCTATTTTATTTTCATTACCATCAATTATTCTCTTTAAATTTTTTCTATGATTAAATATAACAAAAGCAGCCATTAATATTGCAAATACAATATAGCTATATTCGAATTCTGTAATATATGAATCTCTTATAAAAATTGTTAAAACTGCAAATAGTATAGATGCACATATTGAACCTAAAGAAACCATTCTAGTAATTAATATTAAAATCAATGCAAATACTAAACAAATTAATCCTATTTTCCAATTTAGTAAAAGTATAATTCCTAAACTTGTAGCAACACCCTTTCCTCCTCTAAATTCAAAAAATATTGGAAAAGTATGTCCTACAACCACTGCAAAAGCTGCAACTTCTACTAAAATAGCTTTATTACTATTTTTTACTAACAAACCTAATAATAATGCTATTAATACAGCTATAACCCCTTTTAAAGCATCACATAATAAAGTTAGTAGCGCCGCTTTTTTTCCTACAGATCTTAAAACATTTGTAGTTCCTGCACCTTTACTTCCTGTATCTCTTACATCAAATCCAGCCATTTTTCTACTTATTATTACTGCAAAACTTATACTTCCTATTGCATAAGCAATAATAGCCATTACAACATATACTACCATAACAATTCCTCCTTTGTGGTTTTAATAATATTATAAATATATTAATTAGTCAATAATTAACATTTAACGGTTTTATTTATTTTTTCATAAATGCTTTTTATACTTAAACATGAAAATGCAAAATATAGTGGATAAACTGCACATAAATATAAATAAACTATTGAATAAACTGTAGTTGTATGTGTGTAAGCAATTCCTAATATTAATGTGAATATTGCTCCCAAAATTGCTGATACTACTATCCAATTTTGAACTAAATCAAAATTCTTTTTTAAAATATTTTTAATCATAAATATTGTTAAAATTATATAAGATATAATTCCTAAAATTAATGTTATTACTCCTAAATAAGAATATATTTTTATTAAAGCATTACATATATTTATTTGAATATTAGAAGATTTTATAAATTCATCTTGACCATTTGAATTTTCTACATTATTTGGGTAAATAGCTCTATCTCCACTTATATTTTCAAAATTTTTTACAACATCAAATAATTCAGGATTATCTGTACTTACTTCTGTATTTGAAATACTTATATCTTCAAATGTTGCTATAAATTTTGTTATTTGTCCTATAGATTTTATAAAAGGCCATGTATATTTACTTCTCCATGATGAAGTTTTTGCAAATGGTACTAGAGCTTGTCTTTCTAAAAGTCCTTCAGACATTGCTTTATTTAAATCTTCACAAATTCTAGCATACAATACTTGTTCTTCTGAAAAAGTTGTATAACCACTATCAACTGCTGCTGATTTTAAAGCCCATGTAAACCATCCATCTTCTATTTCACCATCATCTGGATTTCTATCCCATTTATTATAGCTAACTACTGTTTGCTTTAATGCTGGTGTTATAGAAGCAAAACTTTCAGAAACTTTGGCCATTCTATCAATTTTTTCTATTGGTACTGTTACACAATCAATATAAACATTTGGTTTTATTGCAAATATTGCTTCTATTGCTGGTCCAAAATTACTTTCTGTCATAACATTTTTTGTTCTTAATCCATAATATTTCTCATTTTGAGAAGCTATCCAATTTCCCAACAAAGTAAGACAGATAAATGGAATTATAAATAAAATAATTTTACAAATTAAATCTAATTTTATTTTTCTTTCTTTTATAATTATACCTATTATTGTTGAAGCTATTATAAAAATTAGAAAAGGTATTATCCATATAGAATCTTCTCTTGTATAATAAAATAATGGTAAAATTATACTTTCTATAATTATCCAAGGTATCCAAAATCTTATTTTTTCATTTCTTCTCAAAAATAATCCTATATATCCTCCAATTATTAATAATGAAAATGAAGGTATTAATGCGTTTCTATAAACTCTTTGTATAATATTTTTAGAAAACATTATAGGATTAAATAACAAAATAGTATAAATTAATAAAAAAGCAATTTTATTTTTTACAAGCTTTCTAATTGAAATCATAAATATAATACATGAAATAGAATAAAAACATGTCATTGTAAAAATATATGATAAATTCATTTTATTCATAAATACTAATATTAAAGGAAATATTGGTCCTTTCATTAATGTATCATAAGCATAATCTCCAAGCCAATTTCCTTGTAATATATTCATTGCAAATTTTATCATTAATGCATCATCTTCACCAGCCGAAACATAAGCAAGTATTGGAATATTTATCATAAGACACTGTTTAATTACTGCTAAAATAATAATTATTATTCCACATAAAATACCATATTTATATTTTTCAAAAAATTCTTTTATCTTAAGCATTATATACCCCTTTTATTTATCATTTTTCTCTCTAATTATTAATCTTACTGGTGTTCCTTCTAATCCAAAGTTATTTCTGAAACAATTAATAATATATCTTTGATATGAAAAATGAAATAAATCTTTGTTATTTACAAATATTACAAATGTTGGTGGTTTTGTACTAGCTTGAGTTCCATAAAATATTTTTAATCTTTTTCCTTTATCAGTAGGTGGTTGAACAACAGCTATTGCTTCATTTATTACTTGATTTATAACTGAAGTAGATATTCTTTTTGAATTTTCTTCTGCAACTTTGTTTATTAATTCAAATAATTTATTAATTCTTTGTCCTGTTTTTGCAGAAATAAATATTACTGGTGCATAATTAGCATATGAAATTTTATTATATACTTCTTTTTTATATTTCTCTAAAGTACCAGTTTCTTTTTCAATTTCATCCCATTTATTAACAACAATAACTATTCCTTTTCCTGCTTCATGAGCTTCACCTAAAATTTTTGCATCTTGATCTGTTACACCTTCTTTTGCATCAATTAATACTAAACAAACATCAGCTCTTTCTATTGCAAAAAGTGTTCTCATTACACTAAATTTTTCTATTGATTCATTTACTTTTGATTTTTTTCTAACTCCAGCTGTATCTATAAAAATATATTTTCCAAATTCATTTTCAAATTCTGAATCTATTGCATCTCTAGTTGTTCCGGCAATATCACTTACTATACTTCTTTCCTCACCTAATATTTTATTTAATAATGATGATTTTCCAACATTTGGTTTTCCTATTATTGCAACTTTTATTCTTTCATCATTTTCTTCATCATCTGTTTTAGGCGGTAATTTTTCATATATAACATCTAATAAATCTCCTATTCCAATAGCATTAGCAGCAGATATAGGATATGGTTCTCCTAAGCCTAAATTATAAAATTCATAAAGATTAAGATTAGGCTCTCCATAATTATCTGATTTATTGCATACTAAGATAATTGGTTTATTAGACTTTTTAAGCATCATTGCAATTTCTGTATCACTTGCTGTAACACCTTGTTTTATATCTGTCATAAATAATATTACATCAGCAACATTTATTGCAATATTAGCTTGTTCTCTCATTTGAGATATGATTACATCTTCTGTCTCCGGCTCTATTCCTCCAGTATCAATTAATGTAAAAGATCTATCCCTCCAAGAACATTCTGCATACACTCTATCTCTTGTTACTCCTGGAGTATCTTCTACTATTGATATTCTTTGTCCAACTACATAATTAAAAAATTTCGATTTGCCTACATTTGGCTTTCCAATTATTGCTACAATTGGCTTAGACATTTTATTTTCCATCCTTTTTATAATTTAAAACGTTTTATATTATACATTATTTTTCTTCATTTTTCAAGTTTTCAGGCTTTTTTACTATACATACCAAAAAAGTAATTAAAGATAAAAAAGAAATTAACATACTTATTTTCATAAGTGAAGTACCAGTATAAGTTACTTCTAAATCAATATTTTCATCTTTATATAAAGCAAAACCAATAAAACCATTTTTAGTTTCAAATGTATCTATTTGCATTCCATCTGATGTAACTTTATATCCTGGATAATAAATATATGGTAACTCAAAAATTGTATATTCTGTTTCTAAAGTTTTAATTTTTGCTTTATAATTGCTACCATTTTTTACTTCATCTTCAATTATAGCTTTTCCTTCTATTATATCTATAAAATCATCTCTTGTAGCTATATAAAATCTATTTTTATAAGCATTTACTGGTAAATATTCTGCTTTAGCTGTTCCTGCAACTGTTTCAAACTCTCTTCCTGAAATATTTCCTAAATGAATATTTTCAATGTTTTCTATATTTTCAGTATATTTCACTAACAATCCTGATAATGCTACAATATATATAATTGAAATTGCAGAAATTACTAGTGCATCTTTATAATTAAATGCTTTTATAACTTCACTCATATTAATTGCACAAACTATACTTAAAAAGAAACTAGATAGCATTAACATTCTCCAAGGGAATTGTATAAAGCTAAATTCCTGAGGTAAAAACTTCCATGGGAAATATTTTGTTGACATCCATAAAGTTATTATACCTGAGAATAAAAAGAAACCATATTGTTCTTTTAATTCAGGTTTTATTTTCTTAAATGTAAAAATTGAAAATGCTAACATTAAAATTATATGAGGACCTAATTCAAATACATATGAACCATTATTTAATGTTACAAAAAGTTGTTTTATACTTAAGCCTCTTTCTGCTGTAAGTTCTGGGGTAGACATCATTCCTTCTTCGTAAACTTGATATTTTGTAAAAAAACTTGTTTCTACAAAAGGCATCCAATAGAAACAACTTATTGTTAATATAAAAATGATATTTAATAATAGTTTTTTTCTTATATCTTTTTCTTCTTTAACTTTTTTAAAATTTAACCCTAAATATAGTAGTGAAAAAAAAGCAGTAATTATAGTTGAAAGATTATGTGTTAAAATTAATCCGTACTGCACCTATAGTTAAATAATATGTTTTTTTATTTATATAAAATAAATTATATAAACCTAAAAATACTAATGGAATAAATAAAAATGAAACAAATTCTCCTAATGCATTTCTTGTATATAAATCTGTTAAGTGATATGGAAATGTCATATATAAGATACCAGCTAAAGTTGCAATATTCCTATTTTTGGTAATACTATTTACAAATTTATACATAAAATATCCTGAAAGTATTAAACAAATATATGCAAAAATTTTATATGATACAACAAAATTTTTACATACTAATGATATTAGAATTACACCATATGTTGAAAGTGGCCCGTAAAATAAATTCCAAGAATACCCAAAACCATTTGCAAATGAAGCTATAATATTTGGAAATAATATATTATCCTTAAATGAATTATAAGTTCCATATGCTCTTGCTATATGTTGTATTCCATCATCAAAATATACATCCAATTTAGAATTAAAAAGTGGTAATCCTATTATTAAACTAACTAATATAAAAAATATTCCTACCACTAATCCTTTGTTTTTTAAAATTTTATCTTTCACTTTTATTCTCCTATTTAGAATAAATTTAATATTCTAATTGTCCATTTAAAAATTCATCATTTTCTATCCAGTTTTGAACATCAAAAATTTTATATTCTTTTTTATTTACTCTAACTATTACTTTTTCTATTCCAGCATTAATAATTAGTTTTCTACACATTAAACAAGGTGCAGCTCCTTCTTCATAATCATTATTGCCTTCACTTCTATAACCAACTAAATACATTGTTGAACCAATCATTTCTTCTCTTGAAGCACTTATAATAGCATTTTGTTCACTATGTACTGATCTGCAAGCATCATATCCTCCATGTCTTTTATCTGGAAATAATTTTTTCTTATTACAATATCCTAAATCACAACAATTTACCCTTCCTCTAGGTGCACCTGAATAACCTGTAGAAATAATCTGATCATGTTTAACTATTACTGAACCATATTTTTTTCTTAAACAAGTTGATCGAGAGGCTACTGTTTCTGCTATATTTAAATAGTAATTTTGTTTATCTATTCTTTCTTCCATATAAACATCCCCTTTTCGTGAAATTATATCATTTTAATACTTTATTATCAATAATTTTTAAAATAAAATATTTTTGACTTTATCATTTTATATAATGGAAAAGAGACCTCAAGCTTTCGCTTTTGGTCTCTCTGGCTTTAGAAATTATTCTTCAATCACCTTTATTGCTAAGGTTCTTTCAGAGAAGGTTTCATGCCCCTGGTTATATCCGCATACTTGACCTATATATGGCTTACTTAAGCTCAAATATGCTTCCCGGGTATTTTCCGGATGCATGTGATACGGAATTTTTCCTTCCAAGTATTCTATAAAAATGTGTAACGTTTTATCTTTACGTTTTAAAGTTTTTTCTGGAAAACTGTATCCTTTTGCAAACAATTTCTCACCATTTAAAATTTTTGGTTTCATTTGATTCTTAATAATAGTGTGATTCATTGAAACAAGAGATGCATCCTTCAAATCATATTTCTTAATGAATTCTACACTTTCATTATTGAAATCAATAAGAAATCCTCCCCTTAATTCTAACGATGATATTTGACAAATTAAATTGTCCTTGTCATACCGTAATGCAAAGTCAAATCTCATTATAAAGCCCCTCCTAAAAAAATTTTGTTGCTATTTATTATACTATATTTTTTGTATTATATCAACATTTTTGCATAAAAAAAGACATATTTTTATATGTCATATGCCTCTTTTATAATATTTATTCTGCTTTTTTTGCAATTACTTCTTTTCCGTCATAGTAACCACAATTTGAACAAATTGTATGTGGTCTAACTGGTTGATGACAATGTGAACATGTAGATAAATTTTCTTCTTCTAATTTCCATGTTGATCTTTTATTTCCTGTTCTAGCTTTTGACCATCTTCTTTTTGGTTGTGCCATTTTAAAATCCCTCCTTTAGTAACTTTTTATTATATATGTCGTCAAATATAATTTTTCCATTTTTAAACTACTAAACTAGTATACAACCAATTGATTCTTTTGTCAAGACATTATTTATTTATTTCTGGATAAACATACATACTTGCATCATATTCATTATTCTGCTCATCTTCCCAAAGAAGTGGGTTATATACTGTTCCGGCAAACCAAACTTCTCCTTTTTCTTTATCTCTTATTAAAAACATGTATGGTTTATCGAAAGTCAAATCAATATCTTCCACTGGAACATCATAATAATAATCAAATGGTTCTCCTGCGCCTTTACCACCTAAAATTGTAGCAGCTGCAGCTTTAATTCCATCTTGTGTAAACTCTATATTTGCTTTATGAACAGCTTCTTCTATATAAGTTGACTCATCATCACAAATCTCTGTTAAGTTTGCCTTTCCAGATTCAAATACATCTTTTATACCCAAATTTTTTAAATCTTCTTTTAAATCTAAGTCATATTCAAATTTAAATTTAGGAATAAATCCAGTTATTCTTGTTATAACTCCATCTTTAAAATTTTCATTTTTTTATTCTTTTTCATTATTTATTATATTATTTATTTTTTTATCGTCAACTGAATTTATATATTCATCTATATTTTCATTTATAGGCATTATTCCAATATATTGTAAAGTTGTTCCATCATATTCCTTTAAATCTTTTGCAAATGCTTTTACATTATCATCTACATATAAAGAAAAATCTGTACTCATGCTTACATTTTTATAATTAGAATCAATTTCTGTTAAATAACCTTCTGAAATTTTTTTGTCATATATATCTTTTTTTCCATATAGAAATTCATTTAATTTTTCTTGAATAATCTCATCTGTTACAACATCCGCATCAAATTCGGGTTCATCATGATATTCATTAGGATCCTTTGCATATTGTATATATGCATCACTAACTGTTTTTATAATATTATCTCTTCCTACTTCTTTAACTAAATCATAATTATCGATTGATGCAACAATATCCATTCCTGAAACAATCTGCTTTTCTTCTCCAAATTCATGTTTTGAAAGTTCATATTCAGGAGAAGACCAATAAAAATTTATATGTTTATAATTTGTATCTTTTAGAATATTTTTTTCCACATTTGAATCTAAAAACTTATTTTCCCACTCCATATCAATTCCCAATGCATTTATAAGTATAAAAGTGGAATCTTTTACTTTATCATCATCAATAATATCATTAATTAAATTTAAAGTTTTATTACTTATCCAAGAATTAATATTTTTAGCTTGTGTAAAAGGATCAAATATAATCTCAGCATCATAATTATCTTTTAATTTGGTTATATAACTTTTCTTAACATTATTTTCAAACAAAGAATTTATAAATAAAGCATTTGCAACTGACATATTTTTACTAGAATTATATTTTGTTAATTCATAATCACCTAACACTTTAGTAATCTGACTGTGAGAATTACCAGTACAGCCATCTGATAACATACTTAAAGCATATTTTATAGAAAGTGGACTATAAACTTTATTTTCATCATTATTTTCAATTTTTAAAAAATTTAAATCGAAATTTGAAAGTCTATTTAAAATATTCTCATTTTTTTCAAGCTCTTCAGATTGAATCTCCACAGAATTTGCGGATTTGTTTGAATTTGAATTTTTTAAACAAATTTTAAATGTAAAAAATATAGCAAAAACAATTAACACTATCACTAATATTAAATAAATAAGTTTTATTTTTTGTTTCTTATTTTCTTCCATTTTTATTTCTCCTTTAATAGTATAAATTTTATTTATTTTTATTAAAATTTACACTTACTGGAATTATTTTATTACAACATGAAAATGTTTCAAATCTACTTTTTCCTCTTTCTGATATAATTTCATTTTCTAATTTTTGATTTTCTAATTTATAAAATTTTATTTGAACTTTTGTATCTGCAAAAATACCTTTAGTTTTTTCTTCATGAATAATTGGTAAATAAGATTGGCTTTCTTCAATTTTTTTACATGCTAATTTATAAACATCTTCTTCAGAAATATTTTCATTAATATTCTCATTTTTTATTTTATTATATAAAATTTGCATTTCTTCTGTGAAGTTACCACCTAATTCTGTTATTGCGCACATATATAAATCAGCCATCATATCTTCTAATTGATATTCTTCTTTTACATCTATTTTTTGTGATTGCAACAATTCTATTCTTAATTTCACATTTTTTATTTTTTCTAATTGCAAGGAATTTTTACCAGTAAATCCTCCTAAAAAAGAAAATTTTTCATTTGCAATTTCTTGTCCTTCTTCTGCATATTTTTGTATTTTAACATTTTTTATAACATTTTGAACCTTAAAATATAAATCTTGTGAAATATTATTTTTATTTTCTAATTTCATATTCTCTTGTACCTCTCTTAGAAATATTTTACCAATACAAATAAAATATTTCAATATATTTTAAAAAAACCATATTTATTTTTTTGACATAAAAAAAGTCCAAAACACAAAATATTTGGACTTTCTTCTATTATGCTAATTTATTGTTATTATTTGTCATTTTTAATTCTGGATAATCATTTAAAATTTCTTCTACTAAATTTTCGTTTATTTTAAATTCCTTAACATAACCTCCTAAAGAATTAGCTTTATCCCTTAATGCTTCAACATCTGAATTTACATATATTTTGGCTTTACCTTTACCATTTTTTGCTTCTTGAATTAAATTAGAAACAGGAGAATTGCCATCAAATGCAACTACTATTGAATTTCTTCTTTCAAAAATTTCATAATTAAAACTTTTATAAATTCCCATTTCTTCTCTTTCTGTGGATATACGAATTCCACTTATTCTATCTTGAAGTAATCCATCAGCTTCTTCTTCAGATATTTCTTTAGGAATTATTGCACTTATTTCAAAATTTTTATTTAATTCTGCAGATGCATCTAGTAATGCTTTTTCATATCCGTTTACTTTATGTCCTACTACAAAATAAACTTTATCACTATTTAAATTTTCAACTAATTTTTTTATTATTGATTTTCCCTCATTACTTAAAACAGTTTCTCTATCTTTTGCATTAAAACTACCACCAGCAATAATAATTGGAATTTTATTTTGTGGTAAATCTTTTATTTTTTTCTGTAATTTTTTTTCAGAGTTTAACTTATTACTAATTCTCATTTCAATTACATTATTTTTACTTTTTTCAAAATTTTCTTCTTCTAATTCTTGTATTGCCTCTCTTATTGTTCTACCTGCTAAAAATTTTTGAAATTTTTCTGATTTTTCTTTAAAATAAACTTTTGAATAATCTAATATTTCTTCTTCAACTTTTCTCATTTTTGCAAAATCATCTTCATCTAATCCAATTAAATTTTGAAGTGCTAATTGTTCATCAAAAGTATCTGTTCCATAAAAACCACATCCATCTGTTCCTTGTACACATTTTACTCCATTTCTCAAGTATTCTTTCAAAGGATGTCTATCTAAAGCTGTTAAATTATTTAATCTTACATTTGAAGTTAATTGAAACTCTAATACTGCACCAGTTTCAACCATTTCTTTCATTAAAGCTTTACCTTCTTTTGATTTTAAATCCGCTGTATATAAACCATGACCTAATCTAAATCTAGGCATTTTTTGGCCAGGTTTTAAAGATTTCTTTATACATTCTATTGACTTTTGAACATTACTTCTTAAACTATCATTTTCACCTGCATGTATTCTAATTGTAAAACCTGGATCTTCATTAACAGCATATTGTACAAGTTCTTCAATTACTGGTTGTAATTCTGAAATATCATTTATCTCTTCTCCCATGAAGTCACTTCCTACAATATAAGGACTTTTAGCTACAGCTTTTAAAACATCTAAATTTTCTCTTAAATAATTTTTGCTAGTTTTTTGATCTTTTATAATTGTTAATGGAATTCTTCTTATTCCTACTAAAAATCTTATAGCTACACCTGTTTCTTCTTCTATTTTAGGCATTATTTCATGTATTTCTTCTAAAATTTTTATTGAATTTGGTTTAACAAAATTTCTATCATTAATTTCTGTATAATAAATTCCTTGTTTCTTATATTCTCTTGCTATCCATAAATATTTATCTTGTCTTATAGTATTATTTTTATATTTACTTCCTTCTTTTTTATCTTCTAAAATTTGTTTTACATATGAAATAATATCTTTTTCAGGTATTTTTTCAATAACTTTAGAATCTAGTTTAATTTTCTTCTCTGCTGGAATACCCTCACAAAATACATATCTATATAAATATACTTTTTCTAAATTTGTAAAAACTGCCTGACCGTCTTTTAATATTGCTAAACTTGTTCTTATTTTACAAATATTTTCTTCAGCATTCTCTAAATTATTTAATATTAAATCTGCAAAATTTATAAAAGTATTATCATCAATTCTTCTAGTTAAATATTTTCCAACTAATTCTGAATTTTGAAACTCTTTTTCAACTTTCTCTCTTTGTTTTAAAAGTTCTTTTTCTTGCTTTTTTATAATTTTTAAATTTATTTTTTTAATATAATATAATGGATATCTTATTTGATGAACAATTCCTAATGCTATTAAAACATCAGGTGTTAAATTCGCATTCATATGTGTATGTAAATCTGTTTTAAATTTTTGTTTCTTATATATATAAGATTTTACAATTGTTTTACTTATATCTAATTTATATTTTTTTGTTTGTGACATTAAAGTTTTGGTAATAGCTGGTATTTTAGCTTTTACTTCTATTCTATCATTATATATATTAGCAATTTTCATTCCTGCCAATCTAAAAATATAAACCTCTTCATTATCTCCATTTAATGAAGCAGGTATTGTGTTTTTTATTATTTTTAAATCATTATCATCTTTTATTGTATCTAAATTACAAATTTTAGCTAAATTAGTAATTAAATTTCCACTTTTATGATTTGGTGTTCTTATAATATATGTTATCTCATCTTCGTTTTCATTTTTATATAAATCAACTACTATATCTTTTTCTTTATCTAAATAAAACTTATTGAAATAAACTAAATTTTCCATTATAAAAACTACTCCTTTTTATATTATACTACTTAATTCTATATTATAGCATGAAAATGCAACTTTTTCAAGTAGTTATGTAAACAAAAATATGAATTTTATTATTCACTTCTCACCTATATTTATATAATATTTATTTTAACATAAAAGAAAAATAAAGTATATATTTCTATACACTTTATTTTTTTATTTCTTTATACATTTCTAATAATTCATCTAAAATAAATTCATCTGTTTCATCCATAATATCTAGATTATATAATATATATGATATTGTAATATATTGTTCATCTAAAACTTCTTTAGATTTCAAATACAAATCTTTGGTTGTTGAATATTTAAAAAATTTATTATAAACTTGTATTTTTTTTACTAATATATTAATTATTTCTTTTCTTAACATTTCAATACATTTATTATAATCATTATTTTTCAAACTATATTCAAAAACTTTTTTATTCATTTATTTACCCCTAATATTTTCTTCATTTTGGCTATATACTTTTCCTCTTTTAGTTACTAATTTTCCATCTTGTCTTAAAGTATATATTTCTCCATTAGATAAATCTAAATATCTTATAGGTTGTTTTTTTATAATTGTTGGATTACCTTTTTTATCAAAAACTGTACAAGGAACTTGATATTTTGGCATAAAACTACTTCTATCTGCAGAATATTTAATATGATTCACAAAATCTTCATTAATTGGTGTAATTGCACAATGAGTAACTTTTTTAGGTTCTTTAGTTTTTTTCCCAACTCTATTATTTGATAAATCATCTAAATATTTTTTATATCTTGTATAATCTTCCTGTTCTTTTCTCAATGCTTTTATATATTTTTCATGCTGTTTTGCAGTAGGTAATAATAATTGTGTTGATATATATTCTCCACCTACATAAAAATCAAATGAACCTTCATAAATTCTAACTAGTGGACTTCCTGTATAAGCAGTTACAAAATCTCTAAATTCTCTTCTAAATGTATGTAACCTATTTGGCAAATTAACTCCACCATCTGATGCTAGTAAAACTGTTTTCTCATTAGGATTAGTATCCTCTTTTTTCTCAATTACAACACCAAAATTAAATGATTTATTAGGATTTTGGTTAGCAACATATTGCATATATGCATATTCTGCTTTCAAAGCTTCACTTTTATACATATAACTTAAAAAAACAGGATTATATAATGTATTTATTAATTGTAAATCAGTTTTTAAATTATTATTTATTCCAGGTAGCCTATCATCAAAATATTTTGTATATTCGTTTCTCCATTGTCTTTTTACTTCTGTAATAAAACTACTTAAATCTAAAACTACTTGTTGTATAGTTGAATTCTTTAAATTATTTTCAAGTTTTACAGTATTTTTTTTATATTCTTTAGGTTTTTCATCTATTTTTCTTTGAGATGTATTATAAAAATTCTTTATAGGAAAAACTAAAGTTTGATATTTCACTAATAATGCACTTAATACTTCTTCTGTTAAACCTTCTTTTGTTAAAGTTGCTCTTTCTTCTATTAAATCTTTTATTGAACTAGTATTGATAATAATAAATAGTGCTTCTGAATATCTCTCAATTATTTTTGCAAATCTGTTATTATAAAAAGAATTCATTCTCATTAAAACATCCAAGTCAACTTTATCTAAGTAATCAACATTCAATAAATTCTGTATTTTAGGTAAGTTTTCATCTGGATTACTTTCTGAAAAATATCCTAAACCTGGTAATCTAATTCTGTTCATTCTTAAATTGTGAATATCTATACCATTAGCAATTTCTCCTAAATGATCTAACTCATATACAATTGATATAATAGACTCTTTTGTTTCATCTCTAAACTCTGGTTCAAGATCTTCAATATATTGATCTATATATTCTTTTAAAGCATATTTTCTTTTATATTTAGATATTAAAGATTTAGGATTTTCAGTTTCATCTATTCCTTCAATTCCAAAAATCAAATAATATGCATATTCAACTAATATTCTCTTATGTGCATATGGAACACGATTAGAACCTACATATTTATCACAAAATTTTAAAAAACCTAATTCTTTTCCATATTTTTCCACCATATCATCAATTTCACACACATATTTATCATTACTTTTTTGGATAGTATTACAAAAATCTTTATGACTTTTAACTACTGAAGCAAGTGCTAATAATAAATTTTCATGAAAATCATCTCTATATACTACACCTTCATCAACATTTATATCATTTCTTTTTTCTAACTCTTTTAGCAAATCTGGAATTTCATTTCTATGACTTTTTAAATATTGAGCAGCTATATATTTCATAGTATATTTATATACATTATCACTTTTGTATGATTCATTTATAATATCATTATAATCATCTAATACGATTAGTTTTATTTCTTCTTCAGTAAGATTTTCTGCATCTTCTCCACATAAATCATGTATTAAATTATCTATATATTCTACAGTTTCATTTATTATATGATTAAAATCATCTTCAAATATTTTGAAATTTTCTCTGCTACTATTTAAATCTGTTATAGCAAAATTTAATGTTGAAGTAAAATCACGTATTTTCATATATAAATCTCCTTTTAAAACTTAACATAAATAATATTATAACAGAATTTGTAAGAAATTACAATAATTTTGTGTAAAAGTTTACATAATTTTTTATTTTGCCTGATACCAACTTTTTCCTTCTTCAACTTCTACTGTAAGAGGTACACTCATTTTCGCAGAACTTTCCATACATTCTTTTAATATTTTTTTTACTTCTTCTTTTTCTTCTATTACTGTTTCAATTAATAATTCATCATGAATTTGTAATACAATTTTTGATTTTAAATTTTTGTTTTTTAATTCATTATAAACTTTAATCATAGCTATTTTCATTATATCTGCAGCTGTTCCTTGTATTGGTGTATTCATAGCAGCTCTATCACCAAATTTTCTAACCATATAATTTTTAGAATTTAATTCTTGAATATATCTTCTTCTTCCAAATAATGTAGAAACATAACCTTTTCTTTTTGCCTCTTCTACAATATTTGTCATATAATCTCTTATACCATGGTATGTTTCTAAATATTGTTCAATATATTGTTTAGCTTCATTTCTTTTTATATCTATTTGTTCAGCTAAACCAAATTCACTTATACCATAAACTATACCAAAATTAACAGCTTTTGCCTTACTTCTTAATTGCTTTGAAACTTCTTCAATAGGTACTTTAAATACTTGTGATGCACTAATGGTATGAATATCTGCATCTGAATTAAATGCATCTATCATTGTTTTATCATCAGACATATGTGCCAAAATTCTAAGCTCAACCTGTGAATAATCTGCATCTACAAATATTTTTCCTGGTCCTGGTTTAAAAACTTTTCTTAATTTTTTTCCAAGTTCAGATCTAGTAGGAATATTTTGAAGATTAGGATCTGTACTGCTTAACCTACCTGTTGCTGTAACTGTTTGATGGAAAAATGTATGAATTCTACCTGTTTTTTCATTTATATATGGTATCATACCTTCTACATAAGTTGAATTTAATTTTACTAGTTGTCTATATTCTAATATTTTTTCAATAATAGGATGTGAATCTTTTATTTTTTCAAGAGCATCTACATCTGTGGAATATCCACTTTTGGTTTTTTTAGATGGCTTTAATTGTAATTTTTCAAATAATATTGTTCCTAATTGTTTTGTTGAATTTATATTAAATTCTTCACCAGCTAATTTATAAATGTCAATCCTTAATTCTTCAATATGTTTTTTTAGGTTATTTCCATATTTTATTAATTCTTTTTCATCTACATACATGCCTTCCCATTGCATATCTGCTAAAATTTCAGAAATAGGCATTTCAATGTTATTAAAAAGATCTAGTGAATCTATCTTTTTTAGTTCATCTAATAATATTGATCTTGATTTTCCCAAAACATATGAATAAACAGCATATTTATAATTAGATTTTGCGTTTTCTTCAATATTTTCTGTATTATCAAATAAACTAGTTTGAACTTCTTTATTACTTTCATCTGAATATTTTGTAATATCCAATTTTAAATATTGAATTGCTATTTCTTCAAGTGAATAAGAATTTGAAGTAGCATTTAATATATAAGCCGCAATTTCAGCATCAAACATCATATTCTTTGGTGTTATATCCAATTGTTTTAATAATATATAATCTTCTTTTATTTTATGACCACATTTTAAAATTTCTTTATCTTCAAAAATTTCTTTAAATTTTTGCTTATCAAATTTAATATTATAAACTTTATTTTTACTTTGATCATATATATTAATAAATTCAATTTTCTTTTTTATTATATTACTTTGAATATTTTCTTCCACTTTTTCAAAATAATAAAATAAAATTTTTTCTTTTTTTATATTTTCTATTATTTTATCGATTTCTTTATCATCGTATATTTCATTATATTCAAATAAATCTTCTAAATTCTTTTCTTCAATATTTGATTCATTTTCTAAATTAAATCTATCAATATATCTATTAAATCTTAATTTTTTAAAAATTTCTAAAACTTGTTTTCTATTCCATTCTTGTACTTTAAAATCAGAAATTTCTTTATTTATTGGTGCATTAACATCAATTCTACCAAGCTCTCTAGAAAGAATAGCTAAATCTTTATTGTTTTCTAAATTTTCTTTTAATTTTCCTTTTGCTATTTGCTCTCCTTGTTCTAATTTTTGATATATATTATCTATTGAATGATATTCTTTAATTAAATTTAAAGCAGTTTTTTCTCCAACACCAGGAACTCCTGGTATATTATCAGAAGTATCTCCCATTAACCCTTTTACTTCAATTAATTCTTTTGGCTCTATACCATAAACTTCTTTTATTTTACTTCTATCAAAATTTTCTGTTTCTGTTTTTCCTGCTTTAGTTCTAGGAATTCTAATAGTTATTTTATCTGAAGCAAGTTGAAAAGAATCTCTGTCACCTGTAAGTAATATAACTTCTTTTCCTTCTTTTTCTGCATATTTAGCTAATGTTCCTAAAATATCATCTGCCTCATAACCTGATTTTTCAATAATTTTTATGTTCATAGCTTCTAAAACTTGTTTTATTATTGGCATTTGACTAGCTAATTCATCTGGCATTCCTTTTCTTGTGCCTTTATAATCTTTATACATTTCATGTCTTTTCGTAGGCTGTTTTACATCAAATGCAACAGCCATATATTCTGGATTAACATCTTCTATTAATTTAAACATAATTGCTAAAAATCCATATACTGCATTTGTATAAGTACCATCTGCAGTTTGAAGCATTTTACTACTCATAATACCATAAAATGCTCTATTTAAAATACTATTTCCATCTATAACTACTAACTTTTCCAAAGTTGCCTCCTATTTTATTTATTTTCATCTAATTAACATTTTATTTAAATATTCATCTGTATATTTTTTTAAGTTATCTTTATTATTTTTCAATTTATTCATTAACTGTTCTGCTTCTTTATATGCAGCTTCATACTCTTTTATTGTCATTTCTCTTTTTTTATAAGCCTCTTTGAATTCATCTTCATCAAGTAATATAACCTCTCCAGTTGAAGTTACTACAACATCAAGATATAAATCATCCTCATAAGGTATCCCATTATCTTTACCTATTTCTCTTGCTATATCAAAATACCATTCAATAATTCTGTTATTTTCATCATAAATAGCAGTTAATTTCACTTTTGAAGAATAATCATAAAATTCTAACCATTTATATTTATTATCCATTATGTATAAGTATTTTATTTTTTACTTCAATAAAATTATAAAAATATATGTCCCCATTAAAGTAATCATCTTTTACAGATATTATTTTTAATTCAGAATTTGCTCTATTTCCAACAAATTTATCTGCATATCTTTTTTTCAAACTAATCCAATATCTTTGAATTACTCCTGATTTTGTTAAATTGACTTCATCTATAACTTCATTTTCTAGCACACCTCCATTAGCAATTATTGTTTTAGCAGATCCTATATTTTCTTTATCACAAGCTAATAGAACTCTATTTATATTCAAATTTTTACACTTTGGTAAAATCTGTCTTAACATCTCTGTAGCATAACCCTTTTTTCTTTCATCTGGAATTACACTATATCCTATATTCCCACCATAATTATATAAAAAATCAGTTAATCTTTTTCTTATATCAATAATTCCAATGAGCTTATTATCTTTTTCTCTAATTGCTAAATATACATTTGATGGAACATAATTTTCTCCATATTTTTTAGATAATCTATTATCAAAATCAAGCCATTCTTCATATGTATTACATTCTTCTAATCCAGCACAACCATCTAATGATTCTTCATTTTCTAAAAATGTTTTTCTATATTCCATTACTTGCTCTTTATATTCATTTGTTGGAACAATTAATTTTAATCTTTCTTTATTCAATTTGAACCCTCTCTTAATAATAGGACTTAAATTCATATTAATTTTTTATATTCTTCTTTCTTCTGAACTCTTTTCTAGTTCTAATTCTGTTAATATTTTTTTTGCATCTTGATTATATGATCTCACACTATCATCCTTTGCAAACTCTTTTGCAACTTGAGATGTTAATGTTTGGGCATCTTTATTAGAATTTGCACTTTTTTTCTGTTTGTCGTTTATTATAATATTTATTACTTCTTTTAATGGTTCTATTCCTTCTGCTTGTATGTAGCTCATTATTTTTTCTTCTGTTTCTTCACTGTGATTATGTATTGAGCCGTATCATTTGATATCCTCCAAAAAGTGTAAATAGTTGTTCTAAAACACTATCTATATTTTCAAGAAAATCTTGTTTTTTTTCTGTTGAAAAATATATATTTTTATATTTTTTAAAAAATTCTTTTGCATTTTCTGGTATATCTGTTAGAAAGTCATTTTCTTTTTGATTTATATATTCTTGATTTTGTATTTTTTGTACAAAATTTGTTTTAGAATAGCTTTCT
Source organism: uncultured Clostridia bacterium (assembly GCA_947596225.1). Classification (GTDB taxonomy): domain Bacteria; phylum Bacillota; class Clostridia; order TANB77; family CAG-508; genus Scatovivens. Next base: position 24,629 of record CANQEX010000020.1, read on the forward strand.
TGCAACACTTCTAATCCACTTTTATCATTAAGAATTCTAGCAGTTTCAAGTGGTTTATTTGCTCCTAATTTTTCTAAATATGCTCTTACTATCGTATTCATTACAGAACTTTGGTATGTAGATTTTTTATATCCTTCTATTTCATCTATGCTTGAAACTCCTAATATTTGTGTTAATGCGTTTTCTTCTTCAACAGTATTTATTGCTTCTTCTAAATATAGTCCTTTCGTTTCTCCATATTCTACTGTTTTTTGTTCTTTATTTACAATTAATGTGTCTGTTCTCATTCCATCTCTAACTATAACATTCCCATTTTCCATTTGTTTATATGGTTCTTTTCGTGCTACCCATGCATGTCCCAATCCATGTATTAATGCTGATAAATCTATTTGTGTTCCATATGTTTTTGAAACTTGGTCTTCTTTGCTTAATCTTGTTATATAGATATATTCTGATTTATCTATTGCATTCATTTCTTCGTCAAATATTATATCATAATGATATGCTTCTGGTGCTATATCTTTACCATATTCTCCTAAATCTTGTTTTCCATATTTGACATGTTTATTTCTTTCTCCTATTTTAGTTTCAGATATATAATCTAATTGTTCTTTTTTGGGTTTTCTTCTTAATTCATATATTTCAACTTCTTTTAATGTTTTTATTAATAATTCAATTTCTTCTTTACTTTTTCCTTTAGTCATTGCAGGAATACATCTTTTTAGCGCTTCTTCTAATTCAATGCTATATGAATATTTGTCACATACAAATTCTATTTCATCTGTTATTCTTACTTTTGACTTTTCTAATTCTACAATTTCTTGTGGAGTTAAATTTGTAGCTCTAACAATAGCTATATTCTCTATATCCATATTTTATCCCATTCCTTTTATTCTTATTTGATACCCCTAAGATGGTGCAAGTCTTTCATTGTCATCTAACATTCTAATTTATCTTATACGATCTAATTGCTCTTCAAATATTACATCTCCATCACTAAGAGTTTTATATTATATTATATTATATTATATTATATTATATTTTATTTTATTTTTTCT
>CANQEX010000021.1 GCA_947596225.1 uncultured Clostridia bacterium
TATTTATTAATGTTTACATATACAACAAGAAAAGATGGTAGACTTGTAAAAAAAATAACTATCAATGGGAAAACTAAATATATATATGCTAGTAGTAAAAATGAACTAGAAAAAAAATATATTGAATTAAAACACTTATCTTTAAATGGCTTTACTATTGAAAATGAAAAAATAACACTTAAACAATGGTCTGAAAGATGGTTTGATGTTAATATCTCTCAAAAAGAATTTAATACAAGAAGAAATATTAAAAGTATTTTAGAAAATCATATTTACCCTCAATTAGGCAATGTAAAACTTAAAGACTTAAAAGTTATTAACATCAAAGAATTACAAAAAAATATGATTTCAAACGGACTTACTTCTACCTGTAATCGTACAATTTCTACAATAAAAAGAATTTTAAATGATGCCGTAGAAAACGATATAATTCAAAAAAATGTCGCTTTTAATGTTAAATCCATTAAATATATTAAAACTGAAAAAAAACCTCTTTCATTTTATGAAGATAAACTTTTACTTAAAGTTGCTTCTACACACAAATACGGATTGTTTTTTCTTATATTACGTTATTTTGGAATTAGAACAGAGGAAATAATACCACTTGAAATAAATGATTTTGATTTTAAAAATAAAATTTTAAAAATTGACAAAGCAGTTTATTTTGAAAAAGGAAAACCACATATAAAATCTACTAAAAATAAACGAATTAGACAAATTCCCATTTACGATATTGTTTATAACCCACTTTTGAATTATATCAATATTTGCAAAGAGAATAATCAAACTTTACTTTTTACAAAACAAACTGATAATAAAATGCTTACAGCTTCTTCAGTACGTTGGATATTAAAATCTTTTTTGACTGCAATCAATAAGGAACATGAAAAAATTCAGAAAGAAAAAAATATAAATTTCAAATTGTCTAATGATACTAAAATATATTTTACAGATCATATTTTAAGACATTCTTTTTGTACAATGCTTTATTATTCCGGAATAAAAATAAAAAAAGCCCAACAATTAATGGGACATTCATCTGCAGATATGGTGTATAACATCTATACACATTTAGATGAAGAACGTGAAAATGATATTGAACTTGTTAATGATTATATAAATAAAAAATTGCTTTAAGTTGTCAAATAAGTTGTCAAAACTATTTTAAAATTCATGAAATAAGCTTATTACAATAGTTATATAATTTCATATATTTTTTTTAGGAGGCGACTGCTCTATCCTGCTGAGCTATAAGCACATTTATAAGTTACATTATAACTGTATTTATACTAAAAATCAAGTCTACATATAATAGACTTGATTAACTAGATACTTTAATAAAATTAAATTTATCTTCTTTTAAATCTAATATTTTTATTAACGAACCAGAATAAATTTCTTCATTTTCACTATCTAAATCTATATCTAAACTAACATTACATACAAAATTTTCATTGAAATTATTTGTTAAATTAACTGAAAAACTTATTTTTGTTTTTAAAGTTTCTAAATCAACTTCTGCATCTTTTAATATAGACCCATCAAAATTTATTACAGCATTTGATCTATTTACTACACCATTAACTAAAAAATTTTTATTTATATACCCTAAAGAAATTGGATTTGAACAATCTGTATAAAAAATATTTTCATCATAATTTGCGTTTTCATTTTTTTCATTTGTGTTTACAACATTAAATAAAATTCCATCATTTTGCCAATTTGGTAATTCTACATATTTTCCTGAATAAAGTGGATTTTTATAATTAAAAATTTTCTTGCTACCTTGAATTTGATTTTCAACTTTTATATTATTTATAAATAATTGATTAACAGTATTTTCAGCAGTAATTTCTTCACTTCTTCCTTTATTATTTATGTATAATGATATATCAGTATATTGACTTATATTTAAATCATTCAATTTTCCATCACTATTATCTACTGCTGTTGCACTACTACATAAAATAATTTTATCTATTGAAAATATTGGATTTTTATTTTCCTCTACGAACTTTTCTGTTTCTTCTGCATATATTCTTCTAGTAGTTTCAACTTCAAAAATATATTTATATGTACAAATAGAAATTACCAGTAAAACTAATTCAATTATTATTAATTTAAGATTTCTATAATTTGTTTTTTTCAAAGTCTATTCTTCCTTTACTAAATTATAATTTTTCATATAAAGAAACCATTGTTTTATACACTTTTTCACACCAATTTGGATCACTTGCATATCTTTTATTAACCCCTGCAACTGTTGCACCATTATAATAACTTCCTACTGCTGTTTCATTATCATAAATTTGTGTTCCAGCTTCATTTAAATAATACTTTGCAAGTACCTTTGCTAATGTTTCTATTCCTATTTCATAACTATCAAATGTATATGATGAAGAATATGCTGATGAATCATATGAACCATATCCAAATAAATTTTTCTTTTCATTAGCTATATTTGAAGTTCCCCAATTACTTTCGTGAATTGCTATTGAAGCTAAAAATAATCCATTTACATTATATTTTTGTTCTACATCATAGAATAATTCTGCATTTTGTTCAAATATTTTATTTTTATCATTTGGATTACCAGAAAGTACTTTTATAAAATCATCTTTTGTAAGTCCACTAGGTGTATTTAATTGCATTTCTGGAGTTAATTCAATAAGTATTCTTTGAATTCTACATTTTTCAGCAATACCTGGTGTTTTATTTTCAGAAGTAAGTTTACTTGAATCAATATATCCTTCCAAACCATCAACAGAAATTTTAGCTACTCCATCTTTTTCTGATAAAATCTCTAAATTAATATATTGATATACATAGCACATTTCAATTTCATCTTCTGGAGCTTGAAACATTTTTACTTCTTCTGTAGTATACATAGTATCTCCTATATGTACTTGATTATCTGCTAAAAACTCTGAGGTTCCTATTTCTATTATTTCTTTCACAGCCTCATCTTCAACTACTTCATTTATAACACTTTCATTCACTAACTCATTATTTTCATATGTTAGTATAGAAGTTCTACTTAAAGTTCCTACATTACCAACTTGTACTACATTAGTTTCATCTTTTGGTAATAAATCATTTTCTATTGTTTCTGTTTCATATGGAATTTCTATTTCTTCTGTAATAATTTCTTTTTTTGTAAAATCACTAATATTTTTAGAAATTATTTCCATCATATCTATTGTATTTTCATTTGTTTCAAATTCTTTTATTGGCACTTTTTCTTTCTCAGTAGTTGCAAAAATAGAATTACTATGTATACTTCCAAAAAACAAAATTACAAATAATACACCTATTATTACACCTATTGCATTAAATTTATGATTTGGTACATATTCAGGTTCTTTTTTCTCTTCTATATATTCTTTAGGTTTTGCCCTACCATATCTAATATCTTGTATTTCTTTAAAAAGGTCAGGAAGTTTTTTTTCTGCATATGATAAATCATATTTATAATTATTATTCATATAACTTCCTCCTCTCTTTCTAATAATACAATTCTATTGTATAATATTTATGTAATCTTATCAATAGTTTTTTTTGGCAAATCAATTACATTTTTATTACAAATAAATAATATATATATTGATTTTTGAAATATTTGATTATATAATTTATTATATGAAAGGAATTATGTAGTTATGGAAAAATTAATTATAAATATTTGTATAGGAATTTTAATTTTTTTAGGTTTTTTTATTTACTGGGGAAGAATTTCTGGTTGGTATAAAGAGGGTGGTTTTTTCTACGAACTTTTTAAGAAAGATTCTTCTAAAAATAAAAAAAATGGTAAAAAAGATTAACTTTTTACCATTCAATTTTTTCTATTGATAGTGGATTTTCATTTATTTGTATATGTTCTGCAGTTCCATTTTTGAAATGAATAACTTTGTCAGCCATAGGTGCTATTGCAGTATTATGTGTTATTATAACAACTGTCATTTTCTCTTTTCTACAAGTATCTTGTAGTAATTTTAAAATTTGCTTTCCTGTGTTATAGTCTAATGCTCCTGTTGGTTCATCACATAAAAGCAATTTTGGATTTTTAGCTATTGCTCTGCTAATTGCAACTCTTTGTTGTTCTCCACCAGATAACTGTGATGGGAAATTATTCATTCTATTTTCTAATCCAACATTTCTTAGTACTTCTACCGGATCTAATGAATCTTTACATATTTGGGTTGCAAGTTCCACATTTTCTTTTGCTGTTAAATTTTGAACTAAATTATAAAATTGAAAAACAAATCCTATATCTTCTCTCCTATATTTTATAAGTTTCTTGTTTGATAATTCATCAATTCTTTTTCCATCAACAATAACTTTTCCACTTGTTACAGTATCCATTCCACCTAATATATTAAGAGAAGTTGTTTTTCCAGCTCCGACTTGGTCCTACAATAACTACCAATTCTCCTTTTTCTATTGAAAAATTAGTATTATCCAAAGCTTTTATATTAACTTCTCCCATTTTATATTCTTTTACAACATTACAAAATTCTATATAAGCCATTTTTATTCTGTGACATTAACCTCCATACTAAATTTAGAAATAGCATTATCAATTTCTGATTGAATTGTAGCTTCATCAACATCTTCAACACCTGAATATTTTTCCATTACTCTTATTGATGAAAATGTTAAAGCCTGTGATTCATCACCATCATCTACAAATTTTGGAAATACAAATTTTAATGTAATATCTTCTTGTGGTTTTAACACAATATTTTGAATTTGAGAAGCAGATCTTACTTCATTTGGTAAACGAAGGATAACTTCATCATTTTCTTGTTGATCTGAAACTACTACTGTGTAATTAGATCTATTAGTAAATTTTACTTCATATGTTTCTATACTATAATTTACAACTTTATCTATAACATCAATTTTTAAATATTCATTTTCAGCTATACTTTTTATATCTGTATGATATATGTAATTTCCTACATTCATTTCTAATCCATCATCACCTTGATAAAAAGTTATATTTTCAGAAGTAAATTGGTAAGTTGAATTAGTTAAACCTGTAGCTAATAAATCATCTGTATATTTAATTTCATATATATATAATTTTTTTCCACCATATTTTACATTTGAATAACTTTGAATTGAATATTTCTTTGGTATTGGCATTTTTGATAATACATGTGTCATAAAATTTTCAACTTTATCTTGAAATTCATATTTTCTACAATCTGCAGATAACATATTAAATGCTTTTTGATAATTTCCCTCATTACAATATCCTACATATTCAGCTATTAAATCTTCTATAGGTTGTTTTAGTGATTCAGGAGTAGAACTACCACTATCCATAATAGAAGTATGTGCCTCATAAGTTGTTTCTGGTACTAGTTCTCTTGGCATATTTTTTAAAATCATATTTATAAAAAATATAATAGCCCATATAATTAAAATAATAATTATTAATCTTTTATTTCTCCTAAAAAAATGTCTTACTTTTAAACGAAAATCTGTAAAATTCATAATTTTATATCCTTTCTTTTATTTTACTGTAAATGACATAACAAAATCATTTAAATCATTTTCTTGAATAACAAAATTCATTTCTACAGCCGAATCTTTACTGCCTAATAAATCACCTAAAGTAACCCATAAAACATATGTATTTCCATTTCTTTCAATATTAGTATGTTCTAATGCAAACATTCTTGGAAATTTTGTTTTAGCATATTCTTCAAATTGATCTAATGTTGGAAAATAATTTTTCTTAAAATCATCATATAACATACTATATGCTTCTTCATAATTTTCATTTTCTATTTCATCAACAAATTCAGATACATAATATTCCATTCTATCTCTTTCACCCATTTTAGAAAGTTCTTCTTTTTCCTTGTTTTCTAAATCTTCTTGTATCGCTACTGATATTTCTTCATCAGTCATCTTGTCATAATCAATCTTATTTTTGGGTTTACTTACAATAAATGCTATTATAGCCAAAATAATAACTACTATAATTCCAAAAATTATTAGTTTATTGTCTTTTTTTACTTTCATTATTCAATATCTCCTTTTATATTAAATTAATCTTTTGATTTAGAAATATATTTTTTAACATCATTATCCAATTTATCTGTTGAAGCTCCAAATTTTGAACCATTTGATCTTGCTGAATTGAATTCAGCAGCTCTTTGTTGAAATTTATAATTATTTATAGCAGACATTAAATTTTCTGAAAGATCTGTATCTCCTTCTATATTGTGTTTTTGAATTAACTCTCTAGTATCAATATCTGCTCCTGAGCCTTTAACTGCTCTATCAACAGATTGGGCAATACTGTTACAAATTCTTTGAGAAGTAGTTATCTCTTTATCTGTTAATTGATAGTCTACAGCTGAATCATTACTTTGTCCAGCATTTTTACGTTTTAAATCTAACATATATACTTGAATTAATTGTAACATCTTTGATTTAGCTGCTTCAATTTGTCCTTCTGATCCATTATTTTTTAATTTAGTTATTAAATCATCTGCATTGCTTCTTTTATTATTTATAAATCTCTTCTTACTATTTTGTAAACTTGATTCTTCTAATAATAAATCATCTCTCTCATCTTCTAAAGCTTCTTTTTGTAACAATCCAGAATTTAATGCATTATAATCCTTACCATATACAGATTTTAAATCATTTTCCATATTTATTGCTTTATTTCTATCTTCTTCTGAAGATGAATTCTTTAAAGTTTCTATTTGTCTTCTTGTATTTATGAAATTATTTAAATATTCATTTGCAGACATATTACTTGGTCTATTTTTAGCATTTTTAGCAATATTATTTAAATTTTTATTTACTTTATCTAATTCTTTTGGAATATCATTTAATCTCTTTAATTTCTTTCCTTCATCTGTTTGATCAAATTCTTCATCAATTGCTTTTTCAGCTTGTTCTTTCATACTTTTTTCAGTAGTTGACATTGATGCTGAAAAATATCCTTCAGTACCATCATGAAGAGCTGAGCCAACACCTATAGCATCCATTGCTCCACCAGAACCAGTAGCTAAAGTCATTGCAGCTCCCATCATTGCTAAAGTTGATGGTAATGATTTTTTTGCAACTTTACCAGCAAATCCAGTACCTTTTTTAATATATGGTAGTGCTTTCTTTGCCGTTCCCATAGTATACCTAGCACCTGATTTAAGTTTTTTAACACCTGATAAATTGTTTACCCAATTTTGAGCATTGCCTAATCTTGTTTTAGCATTTGATACTTTTGAAGAAGTAAATCTACCAACTTTAGAATTTTTAACTTTATTACCAACTTTACTTCCCATATTACCAAGTTTGGCAGTAGCTTTTCCTAATTTTGTATTAGCTAATTGTCCCATAATATTGTTCTGTTTATCTTTATTAAAAGCTTTACTCATATTACTTCCAAAAGATTTAACTGAGTTTACACCTTTAGCAATAGAAGTACCAGCATTTTTAGCTTTCCTTAAAGTTGAAACAGCTGCAATACCCATAGCTGCACCAGCAGCCATAGAAGTTAAACTACCATCATCTTGGAAATTAAATATTTTTCTTATTGCTTTTTCACCATCACTTATAAACTTAATACATAATATTGCTAATACACCATTAACTAACTGATTAAAATTTGGATCAATTGTTTGTAATAAAGTATCAATAGTTGCAAAACCAGTCACCGGTGTCACAAGTAATCCTATTGCAATCTTAACAAATGCTAAATAAATTATACAATGGAAAGGTTGTATTAATATTGTATAAATAAATTCTTTTAACCATGTATTTAATGCTTGTGCTTTTCCGTCTCCTATTTTATCTATTGAATATGTCAAAGATATTAATGGAGAAATAATCAAAAGAAATGCAACTTTTAGCATACGTTGAATATATGTAATCATAAAGAATATTGTTTGGAAAATAATCATACAATATACAAGTGTTGAAACTATACTTGTAATTCCCATTCCTAATGTTGCTTGCCCCATTATTTGATAAATTGCTGTTCTCATTTGATTACCAGATTCAGTATCATATTTATGAAGAAAATCTACGATTGCGTTATTAATATATATTATAAAAATGGCTAAATATTGGAGTACAAATATTAAAGCCAAACTACAAATCCAATCAAATAACATTTTCTTGTATTTTGCTTTCTCATCAGCTACAGTTGATATAGCCATTCTTATTCCAACATATATAAGCACACATAATAGAATTGCTGCAGAAAGTGTTCTCATTAAATAAAACCATTGAGCAACTGATTTTCTTATATTCATTATTATTGTATCTTCTCCAGTTATATCGAAAAAGTTTACATCAAATAATTTGTATTTACCAAAAAATATATCAAAAGGTGTAGCAATCTCCCCTTTACTACCAAAATTTGTTCCACATGCCCCAGCAACACCTTCTGTCATTATCTTTCCTAAAGTCCACATTGCTGCAGTAGCTATTATTCTAGGTTTCCAAAGTAATATAGATACAATTCCACCAATTAAATTAGTCATTTCATTAATTGTTTTAACACTTGGCTCTTCCAACGCATAACTAATATTGCTTGAATATAAGAATTCAAACAACATTAGTATTATTAAAAAAATTATTAGAATTTTACTCATAATTTTTTTCATTGAAATTATTCTCCTTAAATTTAAATACCATGTTTCTCTTTAAAGTTTTTATATGTTACAGTATCTTTCTTCCATTTGTCTTGGAATAATTCTTTACCTTTATCATGTATTCTTTCTATATTATCTGTATTTCTATCTCCTGCACCTTTGTTAATATTTTTATCTAAGTATGCTTGAAATTCTCCACGTAATGAACCAATTTTTGCATCTGCTATTATATTCTTTACTGCTGAAGCATCTGCTCCAACTGAATTTTTTATTTCTTCTAATTCTTGTTCAAACTCTTGCAATTTTTTGTCTATCATTTGGTCATAAATTTTTTGTTCACTTTCTAATAGTGCTTTTCTTTGTGAATTTAGCACAGCTTCTTCAAGAGGACTCAATCCACCTTTTTCTAATTTACTTTCAATTTTAATTAATTCATGTCTCATATCATCATATAAGCTTTCTAATCCATCATGTGATCTTTTTTCTGACAATTCATCTACTTTATCATCTGAAATTACTTCTGGCATATCTGGACTATCTTTAGCAGTTACATCATTAATTACTTCTGTATTTGTTTCCAAATTACTTGATGATGAGTAATCATTATCAAAGCCTTTTGTTAACATCTTAGTATAAACGTTTTCATCTATTCCCATATCACTTGCTGTTTGCATATTATCATAAAGATTTTTACGTCTTTGTGTTTGAACAGCATCATTAAAATTAGAATGTTCTAAAACATCATTTGTTATTCCATAACTGCCAAATTTACTTGAAATTTTATCCATTAATTGATCATTTGTTATAGTAGGATTTTCTTTTAATTCTTTAGCTACTGTATTTTTTATATTATTTTTTACATTATTAGCTTCTGCAGCACTAAGACCACTTAAAGCAGAATCTAATGAAGAATATAAATCATTTAAATGTTTTTGTAATTCAGTATTATCACTCAAAATAGGTGCCATAGCTCTGGTCATATTAACTTCTTGTTCAACTTCATATTTATTTTTACATCCCAAACCTTTAGCAATTTGTTGTCCTTCATTTTTAACAGTACCAACACTAGTTTTTAAAAATTCATTTGTTCCTCTATATGTAGCAAAAGCAGCACCAAATGAATTAAACGCATTTCCAGTTGCTCCATATGTAGCACTTCCTGCAAATAAAGCTACTCCTCCTGAGGCTACAGATTTTCCTGCATTGCTTAAAGATTTTAAAACTTCTGATTGTCCAGCTATATTTTTAATATCACTAGCTGTACTTCTAACACCTCTAATTGTCCTTCCAGGCTTTGATAGAATTTTATGTTTTTCAGCAAAATTATTTCTTCTATCCTGCTTTTTAGCTGTTCTATCTTGTATAGCATATTTTTTTCTAACAGTTGCTGCTGCTAAAGATGCTGACATTCCTGCATCTGTATATGCCTTAATTTCATCTTGTATTTCTTTAGTTTGTTCACTTATTTTTTTATTTGCTTTATATGTAGCTTGTCGACCATGACTACGTTTTGCATTACTATCTTCAATCTTTTTAGCTTCTTTTTCTGTTACAGCCACATTTGCTTCTTCTTTTGCTTCTGCAAAAGATTTCTTTTTACCACGCATTGCTCCAGCTATAACACTTCTAGCAGCTAATGCTTCAACTTTTGCATCTTTACTTAAATTAGTAACTTTTCCTTTAATATTTCTTGCACTATTAAAAGCAGTTCTTGTTCCTTTACCTATTCCTTTAGCCTTTGAAACTAACATTGCTGAAGCAGCCATACCAACTCCTATAGATGAATCTGAAGTATGGTCACTAAAATTAAATATTTTTCCTAAAATTTTTTCACCATCTTTAGTAAATTTTATACAAAGCATAGATAATATTGCAGCAGCTAATTGTTTATCATCCTTTGTATTTGTATTTGTTAAAAGAGTAAGTGCCATGCTTACAAAAGCTAAATATATTATACAATGAAAAGGTTGTAATAATACTGTATATATAAATTCCTTTAACCACATACCTAATGCTTGTGCTTTTCCATCTCCCATTTTATCTATTGAATATGTTAATGTTATTAATGGTGAAATAATTACCAAAAATGCTATTTTTAACATACGATTGATATATGAAATTAGAAGAGCAATTGTTTGAATAACTAACATACAATAAACTATTGTTGCAGCTATTGAATTTACATCAAATAATTTTCCTGCCATTGTTTTTATATTTAATATTGCATCATTCAAAACATCAGTATCTTCACCTATTTTTTCTAGTGCTTGTACTAATACACTATTAACCTGTAACGTAAATACCATTATATATTGTATTAAAAATATAAGTGCTAAACTAGTAACCCAATCTACAAGCATTTTCTTATATGAAGCTTTGTCTGATGCTACAGTTGATATAGCCATTCTTATTCCAACATATATAAGAATACATAATAGTATTGCTGAAGCAATAGTTCTCATAACATAAAACCATTGAGCAACAGATTTTCTTATATTCATTATTACTGTATCTTGGTTAGTTATATTAAAAAAGTTTACATCAACTAAAGCAACATGATTAAATAATATATCAAATGGTGTTATTTGATTTTGGCTCAGTTTTGGTTTAATTGTACCTTTAGCATCAGCAGTTCCTTGTGAATAAGCTATTCCAGCAGTCAGTGAATCAACTGCATATCCAACTGTTAATGCAATAATTCTATATGGATATGTTAATAAACCTATAACTGATTCTAATAAATCTCCCAAAAATTTTCCAATAGCTGAATCAGCTTGCGTTTGAGCAGTAGCTGCAAAAGAGCAATCATAAATTAAGAAATTATTTATTATAAGTATAATAAGTATACATATTAATATTTTTTTCAAAGTTTTTTTCACAATTTCACCTTCTTTACTTCTTATAATTTCCCATAAATGTTTCAAGTTTAACATAATAATCTACATCTACTACTGGACCTTTTCTATTTGCTTCTACTGTTGCTGATTCTACTTCTTTTTTCTTTATAACTATTTGTTGATTTATTTCATCTACTGTTTTTCCAATATCTATTCCACTATCAATTTGTAGTTTCTCTTTTTGTAATTTTAAAAGTTCTAAAGTTAATTGACTTCTTTTCTTTTCTGCTGATAAGTATTCATTTCTTCCATATCTTACATTTTCTGCTTTTCTTCTTGCTGATTCATAGTTAATAGCCATTTTTTTCATTGTATTATCAGCAACTTTTTTTACAGTTTTTACAGAATCTTCATCCATTTGAGTAAATAATTGATTTAATAGATCATCATTATTATTATCACCATTTTCACTTAAAGAACCTAAATATAATTCCAATGCTTGTTGACGCTTTTCTGCTCTATCTTTTCTAGCACTTTCAACTTGATCTCCAACATTCTTTTTAATTCTATTAGCTTCAGCTTTGGGAACAACCTTTTTTTTCTTTGATTTTCTAACAGGTTGTTTAATTCTTTGTAAATAATTAGTTATTGCTAATTTACTATTCGTTGAATCAGAATTATTTGATGGATTTGCCCCATTATTATTTGAATTGTTATTACCTGAATTATTACCATCATTTTGAGATTGATTATTTCCACTGGCATCAGTTCCCATCCTAGAAATAACGTCATCAGCAGTTACTTTAGAAAAATCTTTTTTATTTTCCCTAGATTCTTTCATCATTGTAGCAACTGTAGATATAATTTTTGAAGCTTGTTCTGGCGGTAATTGTTCAAGTTCTTTATTAGCTTCTTTAATTTTATTATTAGTTTTCTGTGCTTTTGCTTTTAATTCAGTAGTTAAGCCATTTTTTCCACTTTTAAATAATATTTCAGCTTTTTGATCATTTACTAAAAGTCCTTTTGATTTTAAGCTACTAGACAACATATCCATAGCTTGATTTTGTAAACTTTTAGCAGTCATATCTATTTCATTTCCTTTTGAAAGTTCCATAATAATATTATCTATTTCTTCATGTATTAATTTTCTATCAGCTGAAGTTAATTTATAAGAAGACTCATCTATCTTTTTATTTAATTCTTCCTCATCATCATATTGATTATTATTTTTCCTTATTAATTCTCCTGTATTGCTATCTACTTCAACACCTAAATTTTCATAAAGTTGTGCTTGCATTTGTTCATCTTTTTTCTTATCTTTTTCTAACTGATCTAATATTAACATTTGATTTACTGCACTTATAGAAATATCTTCTTGGTTATCTGCTTCATCATTAAATTCATCTATTTGTTCTTGTTGTTGATATTTTGTATAAGTTCTTATATCATCTAATGTAGCTCCTAATTTGGTTTTATTTACTAATTTAGTAGCCATATATCCTGCTGCTCCAGCCATAGCAACAGCTGGCATAAAACCTGACCCCATTGTTACTATTGATGCTGAAAATCTACTTGCAATATGTAATGCACCATTTAAAGCAGCTACAGTACCTGCTGAAATAGCACCATTTTTTAACTTTTTAGTAAAGCCTGGATGTCTTCTTTCAATATCTGCAGCTAATAAAGTATCTCCTTCATATTTAGCTCTAGCTAAAACTGAATTTCTCATTGCATCAACAGTTTGTGGTGCAAATCTTGAGAATTTATATTTTGCTTGTCGAGAAGATATTTTTGGATTTCTTCCTAATGTTTTTCTAGTTGCTGCAAAACCTCCTGCTAAAAGACCCATTCCTATTTTTGGATTAGCAATTATAGTTCCCATTCCAACAAATATACTTCCCATTCCAACTAAAGTACTTGTCATATCTTTTGCTAATGATTTTAAATATTTTTTATCTTTATCTGTTAATCCTAATAAATTTGTTGGACTTAATTGATTATATATTCCATTTCCATCATTAGTAAATTTCCAATTATTTCTATCCCAATGAGTTGTTCCAAAAATTGCAATTCCAGCCTTTTTAAATGGATTTTTAGTAGCTGTTGTTTTAAATACATTTTCCATATCTAATAATCTATTTATTTTACCTTTAGAAATTTGGAAATTTGTAGGAGTAGTAAGAGCTTTATATCTATTAACTTTTCTAACAGCATTTATATAATTATCATTAGCTTGTTTTACTTCTTCTGGTGATTTTCCTGCTAAATTTTCTGGTTCTATCTCTTTTTTTGCAAAATTTAGCTCATCATTTAATTTTTGTCCTCCTGCATTTAATACATTTTGATCATAAAATCTACTTGAAGTTTGAGCTACATTTTCTTCTGCAGAAGCTCTTCTTGCATCATACTCTTCTTGAGTTTCATCAGGCAATTTTTCATAACCTGCTCCATTTTCATTCATTTCTGATTTAACTGCAGATTCAAATTTATCACTAATAGAATCATCTTTTGAATGTATTCCATTAGATACTGCTCTAACACCTACTCTAGCAACTTTTACTAAACCTACGGCAGCAGCTACAGCAGTTTTACCTGTTGCTTTTACTACTTTTCCATATGGAGTATTAGTTAAACCTTTTGCAAGTGGTACAGCACCTATTGCGATTCCTCTAGCAGTTTTTATATTATTTGCTAATGCTTCTTGAGCATTTTCTGTGTGACCTAATAAACTGTCACCACCTCCAAAGTTAAATATCTTTTTAAATAATTTATCAGCTTTCATTGAGAAATTAATCAATATAAAAGCTACTATCATTCCTGATATTGACTCTAAAGATAGCTTTAATGCTCTTGAAATAAATATTGCATATATTAGTGCATGTACAGTTTGTATTAAAGTATTCATTGTAAATTCTTTCATCCAAATCTGTAATGCTTGACCTTTTCCACTAAAAACTTTTTGTAAAGCATAAGCAACACCAACAGCTGGTGCCATTAATGTTAATACTATAATAGTTAACAATCTTTTTAAATAAATTATTGTATATCTAAAGGCAAAGTATACTAATGTCATATACATTACCATACCAACCATACCATTTAATAATTTTGGATCATATGCTCTACTTCTAACTTCTTCATATACTTTTATTTCAATTTCTGAATTAGTAATATTACTTTTTGAATTTGTTAATTGTTTCATTTCAATTTCATTTTCATCTGAACTAAGATCAACTGCAAATTGTTCTATTGTTTTAACAAGAACTTCATTAATATTTATCATAAAAACCATGAAATAATTTAAAGTAAAAATCATTATAGCTCCAACTACCCAATCAACTAACATTCTTTGATAAAGAGCTTTTTCTGATGCAATTGTAGATATAGCCATTTTTATGCCTGTTACTATTAAAACAATTAACATAGCAGATGCAGCTAGTAATAAAATTACATTATACCATGTTGCAACAGCTTCTCTAATTTTAATAATCATTGGATCTTTAGCTGCCATTTGTTTTACATATATTATACAAGAATCACAACCATTACAACCACAACTACAAACATCTGATACTTTCAATTTATTTAAATTTATAGTTTCAGGTAAATTTTTTACACAGTTATCTACAGCTTTTCCGCATTTTTTACAAACTAATTTTTGACCAGTTCCAGAAATAGTTTTATCAAGCTCTAATTCAAACATATCTGGATTTAATGCTTGCACTTTGTTAAACACAATAGCTTCTACAGTTAAATTGTTAGAAGAATCTGTTAAACTTGTTAAATCATTAGTATCTTCAATTACAGATCCATTTACATTTACGCCTGAAGAGCTTTCTAAAGCCCAAGTTAATATTTTCTCTATTAACGCAGTCCAACCAACAACAACCATTCTAAAGCCAAGTGTCATAATTCCTAGCAACCAGTCTGCTATTTGTCCCATTGCCTCTAATAACCACTCAAAAATACCTTCTTTAACAGTATATGTACCTTTAGAAGTACCTGAATAGTAAAATTCCCCATCTTTTAAATCTAATTTGGCATAACTAGAAGGAGTAGATAAAAAAGTTATTAATAATGAAATAAGTATTATTATTATTATTATTTTCTTACTAATATTTTTTAATAACTTCATTTTCTTCTCCTTTCTAAAATTCAACATTTATTTCTTGATTATCATACTTTAAAATTCCATTTTCAAATTGCTTTAATTCATATTTTTTAGAGCCAGTAACAATTCTTTTAATTAATCCATCATTTAAATTATATAAAAATATTCCTTTTCCCTCTTTTGAATAAATAAAATAATCATTTCCAGCCCATAAATAATCATCTATTCTATCATTCAACTCTCTATTTGGAGAATCACCCATTTTTGAAATAAATTTAATTGAATATATATTTGAACTACTATCTTCTTCTGCATATATTTCATAATTTAAACTTTTACCAATTATTTTTTGTTCTTCTTCGCTTAGAGATTTCTTTTCTTTATACTCTTTACATTTATTTAATAAATTATCTTGTTCTAAAAATCTTCTTTTTTCTGCTTCATATACTAAATCTAATTGAAGCCTTGCTACAAAATTTGTATTTTCTAAATATTTACTAATTTGTTGTAAACCGCTCCTAATATTATTATACACCAAAATTCCGTTTCTGTCACCATTATTTAGTTGTATTTCAATACCTTTTAAAGGATATGAGATAAATACTGAATTAGAATTATATTCATAGTCACTATAATCAGGCCAAATATATGTTAATTCATTCATAAAATCTAGAAAATCAATATCTTCTTTTATAAATCTGTCAGCCAATTTAAAGAAATCATCAGTTTTAGTTGTATCATTTCTATATATTGAAATTTCATTTTCTGAGAAAAATACATAAAATTTATCTGATTTATAACCTATAACTTTTACTTCTTCATCACTAAAAGTTGGATCTCCTAATTTTGCTTTTATTGTAGAAAAATCTAAGCCTGGGAACAATCCATTAATAATATCTCCATTATATCTTTTATCAAAAACTATATTATAAATTTTATTTTTTATTATTCTTGTTTTTATTCCTTGTTCAAAATATATATTATACTCATTAAAAATACTACTTCTTTCACCAATATATGTATTAGAATCCCATGAATTATTTATACATTCTTGTAGTAATTCTGAATCAACATTAAGTTCTGTTGTTGGAATTTCTCTATATTTTTCCATACTAATTTGTGAATCCATATATATAAAATAATCTTCTATACCATTTATTATGATTGAACTCACTTCATTTTCATTACATATAACTTTTACTGTTAAATCATTTTCTTCGTCAATTAATATGAAACTTTTATATAAAATAATTCTAGCACAATCTTCTATTAAAGAATTATAATATTCTTCATTACTATTTTTATTTTCATCATAAGGCAAAACTTTAAATTTTAAATATACATCTAAATAAAAGTCATCTTCATTACTTTCATTTTCTGAAATATATGTAGATTTATGATATTCTATTACTTCTTTTATAGTTGTTAAATTATCAAATGTTAATTCAGGTTCATTTTGTGATTGTGTAAATTTAATCATTATAGTTAATAAAATCAAAATAAAAATCATAACAAATAAAGCTATTAAAATAATTTTATAACTTTTTTTGTTATGATTTTTACTTACAAAGCTTTCCATTCTTTTATCCTTCCTAACGAATCAAATTAATTTGAAAATAATTATTATCTTCAAATAACGTTTTATTAATAATTAGTATACTAATTATTATTTCTTCTTTCTTGTTCAATTTTTTGCACACTATCTGTATTTGCATTAAGTTTAACAATCCCCTGTTTTACAAGTGATTTTGTATAATCTGAAAAGCAGTAATTTTGATAAAATGTTATTTGTGATGGATTATTATTTTGTATATTTATTTCTACACCTCTAGTTGAATAAAAAATATGTGCACTATTAGTTTCTGGATTATATTCAAATGTATCATATGCCTTCCAATCAGTTTTTAAATTTTCAATAAAAGTATTTAAATCTTTTGTTTCAAGATATTCTTTAAGATATCCTTCAAAAACATTGTTTTCTTTATAACTATATGTATAGGCTGAAACTTCATCTTCATAATAGAATATATAATAATCACTTAATCTATAACCCAAATAACCTTCTCCAATTCCACCAAAAACATAATTTGGATCACCATCTGCAATTTCTTTTAAATCCATTTTTGTTGTAGCACTAGTTGTTATATTTCCATCATATTTTTTTGTAAATATTATGTTTTGAACAGCTTTTGTTGGTGCTAATCTTATTTTTATACTATCATCAAGATAAGATGTATATCCATTTCCTAAATCTTTTCCCTCTCCAATTTCATCTTGAATTCCAGATAAATAACAATTGTTTAAAGCTAATAATTCTAAAAAATAGTTATCTACTGCTGTAACAGTTCTATCTACTATTGTTACATCATCTACTCGTACATAATCTTCTCCATCTACTTTATCATAAAACTCATCTATGTTTTCATTATTATTTATTGTTATTGTATATGTTTTATTTTCATAATCATATTTCACATAAAATGTAATATCTTTCTCTTCATCATATAAATAAAAGCTTTCTTTAATAAAAGGTTCTAAGTCCCTTATCATGTTTTCAAAAAAGCTTTTATTACTTCCATCTTTATCAAATAAATCTTTTGAGAAATTAACATAAATTATATTATCTATTCTATCTATATATTCTGAATCATATTTATTAATAACCTCTTCTGGTGAACTTGGTGTTTCAGTATTTTGAATTACAATTGCTTCTTTAGGTTTATTATTTTGAAGATATACAACTAGTAATAGTAACAAACATAATAAACAGAAGAATAATATTAAAAAAATTAAAATAATATTTTTCTTTTTTTTATTATTTTTCATATATTTTCCTTCTTTCTTTAAAAATTTATCAACACCTCTTAAAGTAGCTAATCCTTTCATATTAAATACAACTTTTACCATTCTTTCAACAGCACCCATAGCCATAAGTAGAGCTAATGCAACTAAAGGTGACTCTTTTGCTATAGTATTTGCAGTTACTACAAATACTAAATAAATTAACGCATGTAATGGTTGTATTAAAACATTTACAACAAATTCTTGCATCCATGAAGAGAATACTTGTGCCCTACCATCTCCAGCTTTATCTATTGAATAAGTTATTGTTATTAAAGGTGATATTATTATAAGCAATCCAACCATCAAAAGTCTTTTTATATATAACCAAAAGAATTTCACTTCCATAAATAAGAAACACCAATATATAATTGACCACATAGTTAAATTTAAGCCTGATAGAGATTTAACATTATTCCATGTTTCTGTACGTATTGTATCTTCAAATGTTTCCTCAGCACCTGAACTTGAAGCAGTTCCAATTAAATCATTACGAAGATTATAAAAAACTCCTGTTAATGTTTCACCTAATGTAAAGAACATACTAATTATGTACAACATTAAGAATATTATAACTACACTTTCTATCCAACTAATAAACATTTTTTTATATCTTGCTTCTTCTGAAGCAACTGTAGATATAGCCATTCTTATTCCAATATATATTAAAACTAATAATACTAGTACAAGTGCAAGTATTCTACACATATAATATACATCAGTTATTCCTTTTTTTATAGCAATATTACTACTATTTGCTGTTATTGTAGTTTCTCCTACATTATATGTATCGGCAGTATCAAAATAATTTATATTAAAGAGTGCAACTCTATTAAATACCGCTCTATCAATACTAAACCAAAATTCATTTCCATCAGTTGTTTCTGTAACAGTTAAAACTCCTAAAATGAAATCTATTTGAACTACAAATACATTTATTAACCTTGCTAGTATACCTGTAACCATACCTACAGCAGAAAGTCCAAAACTTCCTAATGATAAAGTTGTTTTTGTACCTGCATCTTGTTTTCTTTCAACAGCACCCTCTTCTACAATGTCAGCCACAACTGTATTACTAGTATTAGCTTGTGATTTATATGCACTATCATGTTTTTCAGTATCTGGACTACTAGCATATGAATGATTACATAATATGAAATTAAATAATAATATTACTATTATTAAGTAAGTTATCGTTTTTTTCATATATTTCCTCTTTATATTTTACGAATTTTGTGATTCTTTTCTAGCTTTTTCTAATGCAGCTTGTTTTGTTAAATTTGTTTCAACAAAATTAAATTCCTTTTTAGTTGGTTGAATTGCAAGAACAGCTGAATCTCCACCAACTTTAAGTAAACCTTCACCTCTACCACATGTAATTAAGAAACCTGCTTCACCTTCACTTAATTTGAATACTTCTTTTAAATATTGAATTTCTGATTTATCTTGCGCTAAAAATAGTTTTGTTTCTGAAGAAGTTAATACAGCTTGAACCTCTTGTTTTTCATAAAAATCTTGGAATTTTTGTGAGATAACAGCTAATGAAACATTTCTTTTTCTAGCACGTCTAGCCATTGTATTTAAGAAATCTACTGCTTCAGGATATGGTAATAACATCCATGCCTCATCAACTAGAACTCTTTTTTTAACAGCTTTTGCTTTATCTTCACTATTTTTCTTAACATATTTTTCCCAAACCCAAGAAAGCATTATTTGTTGTGCAAGTGGTCTTGCAAATCTTTCCTCAAGTTGAGAAATATCTATATTTATAAAAGGAACACCATCTAAAAGTTCAAATGTAGATTGACCATCAAAATATGCCATCTGTCCTTGATATTCTCTAACATATTGTCTCATAACTTTTACTAAATAACTGTAGTGGAAACGATAGTCTGGATTTTGATTTTCTTCTGCTTTTCTACAAATTCTTTTATACCAAGAACCAATAGTAGGCATACTTTTTTTAGTTCTTCCTAAATAATTTTCAGTAATATTTATTTTTCCACCATTTTCGTCTCTAGTGTATAAACTTTCAATATTATTTGTTATACCTAAAGCAGCATATTCTTCAGCTACTGCTTCAGAAATTATTTGTTTTGTAAGCTCATTTACTTCTTGACTTCTTGTACTACCTCTAGCCATTGTAAGTAATCCATTTGTAACGTCTTCAACTTTATTTTCAACACTTAAAACAGTTCTTTCTTTTCCTGTTATTTCATCTTTTACAATTTCTGGTTCTATATCAAAAAGATTTATAACTGTTTTTGAATTTGGACTTAATGTTACATTTACTCCACCCAAAGCTTCAGCAACAACTCCGTACTCACCTTCAGCATCAAGAGCTAAGCTCTCTATTCCCATAAGAACTGCTGAACGTGCTGTTATTGTTTTTATTGTAACAGATTTACCAGCACCAGATTTACCAAAAATAACCATATTATAATTTGTTAATTTAGGGCTAAAATTATCATATAAAATTGGTAATCCTGTTTGTTTATTAAATCCTAAAGGAATACCATTTTCATGTCCAACTTCTGAAGTAAAGAAAGGGAATACTGTAGACATTGCTCTTCTATCAAAAGTATGTGATTTTGTTATTAAATTATCTGAATATGGCATATTACTTCTAAAAGCTTCGTCTTGCATAGCCCATGCTGGTTTAATATCTATAAGGTTTTTTGACATTTCACTTGATAATAATTCAGTATATTTATCAAGTTCATCCATACTATATGCAAATATTGTTGCAATAATTGATGAATCAAATAACTTATTGAAACCAGCAGCAATATCATCACGAAGTGCTTCAGCTTCCATTCTTTTTTGAGCTATAACTCTTTCTCTGTTTATATCTCCTCTATCTAATGCAACAATTCTTTCAGATTCAAGTTCATTTATTGTTCTATTTAAATCTGTTTGAGATGTTGCTTCACTTACTGGATTTATAAATACAGATACATTTAAATCGCCAAAAGTATACATTCCCCTTAAAAATTCTGGGAATGTACACATTCTAGGTAAATTTGATACAATCATGCTTCTTGCATATCTTGTTCTTGTTGAAGCAATTTCAATGTGATTTGTATAACTAGCATCTATTCCACCTGGAGCTATTAAAGATTTTAAATTTTTCTCATTTTTCTTAAAGATACTAACCTCTTCTTTTTTTACATTTTCAATTTCATTACTAGACTCTTCTTTATTTTTACTTCCAAACATTTTTTATCCTCCTCTTTTCATTAGTTCTCTTCTAATTTTTTTCTTTTAACCACTTTTTTCTTTATGGTTTTTGGCTTTGCTGCATCTATTTGAGGAATTTGTTTATTTGTATTTGTGTTTTTATTTATTTCTCCTTTTGCTAATTGAAAAACTCTAGGATCTAATTGTTCTTGATATGTATCTAATAATTCATTTGCTTTTTTTCTTATTTTTTCTTCTTTACTTATTTGTAAATCTAATTCTTCAATTTGCTTTTGTTTATCGGCTTTTAATATACTGTCTGTAGCCATATCTATAGCAGCTATATTTATTTCTTGATCTAATTTTTCTTGTTTTTTCTGTAATACATCTTTTCCTGAAGTATATAAAGCATCATATTGTGCATCAAGGGCTTTTGATAATTGTAAAATTTCTGATTCATCTCTATTATAAGCAACATATAATAGTTCTGCTAATTCTTCAGAACTTAATATTGTACTAGAAACTTGTGAATTAGCAAGTGCACTAGCAATATTTTGACATCTAGTATATAACTCGGCAAAACACATATTATAGATTTCTTCTTTTGAATATTTTTCTAGTCCACCACCTATTTCTGCAGAATAATATGATACAACAACATAAGTTCTTTGTTGTAATACATTTTTATTAGAACTTAATTTATCAACATAATCTGTAATATCAATTCCATATTCTAAAATATTTATTTTTCTTCTTTTTTCAAATTCTAATTTTTCTTTTAAAGCTTTATTTCCGCTTGATTTAGCTTGTGCTATTTTAGCATCTAATTTTTCAATTTCTACTGTTAAATTATCAACTCTTGCTTTATATTCATCAATAATATCTCTTAAATTTAAAGTTCTACTTTGAATATATAATTGAATAGGGAATCTTAAAGTATTTAGAAATTGAACAAATCCTTCTTCTACACCTATTTTTTCATCTTCTGACATTAAATCATAATTAACACCATTACACTGTAGAATCATAATATATTGAGTACCATTTTTTCTTACAATCATATTATCTACAATTTCGTCAAACTCCATAAAATTAAATATTGATTCTCTTGTTAAATTTGTGGTAAATTTACCATATTTTTGATTTTTGTTTTTTTCTTCTTCATCGTTTACTTCAATCATTTCTTCTTTTTCTACTTTTTGTTTAGGTGCTTTGGGTCTTTGCATATAAATTAAAATTCCAATTAAAATAAGTATTATGAAAAATATAATAAATATTCCCATTTGAAGAAGAGGTATCATTTCAACTCCCATTATTTTTCCTCCTTTGTATATGTATAAACTTTTCTTTTTTTCCTAAATTTTATATATCTTAAAACTATTTCACCAATTGGTTCTCCACCAATCTTTTTAGTTATTGGAAATGCTACTATTGTAGGAATTTTTAATGCTCCTGCAGCGAATCCGATTAATGCCCATACAGCCATTATAATTAAACCAACTGTAGCCATATTTAAAGATCTGAATATAAAGAAAAATACAGATCCTAGCATTGCACCAACAGCTGTAGTTATTAAAGACTTTACTGTAAAAATATAAAGTATTCTAGATTCACCTCTATAATTACGAGGTATATAATATGTTCCCATATAAAATTCCTCCTTTGTTTATTAAAAGTTCTTTACGGCCTTAAGAACAATTTGCCAAATATTATAAGCTCCAAATATTACAACTCCAGACACAACAACACCAATTAATTGAGTTTTTAATTTTGCTTGTGCTTCTGGACCAGCAGTTAAATATTTTATACCCATATAAGTTGTTATAATAACCATTACACCAGCACCAACCATAGTTAATATTGACCCTAAATCCGCAAATTCTTTAACTGCAGGTCCCCAATCTACCTGAGTATCTTGTCCTTGCTTTTTAAAGTTTTTTAACTTTCCTTCCATATCACTAATTGTAAGTGCTTTTACATTATATAATATTGAAAATAATAGATAGAATATTATTAATACAATAGTTATTTTCTTAATAATTTTTAAAGACATTTAAATCACCTCCATCTATCTTGCATAAAAATAGTATTATATAATTTAATTATATATAATTTTATTTTTTTTTTCAACAATTTTATGTAATATTTGATAATTTTAACATAAATGTAATAAAAAGATACTATTTTAAAAAATAGTACCTTTTATTGTATTTTATTTATCATTTTAAAATTTATTAAAATTATTTAAATGTAGTAGCTAAATCAGCCATAGCTGCAACTAAATTCACTCCTCCAAATACTAAAACACAACCTATTAAAATAGGCATAATCATTTTTTTTGTATCTGCTTTTTCTGAAGGGCTTGCTAACATATATTTTATACCTAATATAGTAACAACAATTACAGAAATACCAGTTCCCACTACTTGTAATACTCCTATAACATCATTTATTGTTGTGGCTACTTTAGAAGTTCCACCAGTTATTGTACTAGCAGTACTCATATTTTGTATAACACCATCTATATCATCTGCATATACAAGTTTAGCTCCTATAATAAAATTTAATATTAATAATATTATTAATATAGAAATAATTTTTTTCATATATTACCTCTCTCTATATCACTATTTACTATTATCCCAATGAATCTTTTATAAATTGTTTTATTAATGATAATATACCTGTGGTTGCAAATAAAATAATAGCACCAATTACATAATTTATTGCATATTTTTTAATATCAGCTCTATCTCCAGCAGAAGCTATTATATACTTACAAGCAATAACTATCAATATTATTACTGCAACTGCAGCTCCAACTAATCTTACTACATCAAGTATTGTTGATATAATATTAGTAGCAGTTTGTTTAGTAGTACCAAGGCTATCTCCACTTCCTCCTTTAAAAGTACTTTTAATAACTCCAGATTGAGAAGTTGCATAAGTATAATTATAAATAGAGCAAATTGTTAAACATATTAGCAATATAATTATAAAATATATTACCATTTTTTTAAATTTTTTCATTATATTACCTCCTATTG
>CANQEX010000022.1 GCA_947596225.1 uncultured Clostridia bacterium
TTATATATTCAGTTGGTTCAATAAATTGTAGATTAGTATGTAACAAATTCTTTACTTTTCCATTTTTAGTTGTATAAATATAATTTTTAATAAGTTCTAACAATTCGTTATTTGGCTTTAATTCTTGTATTTTTTAAATTCAAGCATAAAAAATGTCCTCCTTTCCTTTGATTTAAGAGAACATTTTTTATAAAAATTTATTTTTATTTTCTTAAAAAGAAAAAACTTACGAAACCTTTAAAGTTCGTAAGCTGTCTTAAATTGGAGCAGGTAGCGGGAATCGAACCCGCATAGCCAGCTTGGAAGGCTGGAATTCTACCATTGAACTACACCTGCGATTATTACTCCTGACAGTTATAAATTATAAACTATTTAATTTAATTTGTCAATAGTAAATTTTTAATTTTAATAAAGTTTTATAAAAAAACGTAAATAAGCAGGAACACTTGGTCCTGCTTGACTAAAATTCTTCATTCTCTCCAATATATATATATATATCATATTAATCTAAATTACATAGAACAAATTATAAGTACCACTAGCTTTGTTCTAAAGTTATGTGTTTTTAGTGAGAAATGAAAATATAAATAATTGTGGTACTATCGACATATGCGTATTTTACCACATATTTTTTATTTTGTCAACTATTTTATGTAAATTTTTAAAATATCAATATAAAAATTATTAAAAGGGACTTTAAAGTCCCTTTATTTCTATTCTTTTTTTGATTTTTTTTCTTCTTTAGGTTCTTCTTTTACTTCTTCTTTTTTTGCTGTTTCAGTTTTTACTTCCTCTTTTTTTGCTGTTTCAGTTTTTACTTCTTCATTTTTTGCTTCTTCTGTTTTTGCTGTTTCAGCTTTTTTTTCTTCAATTTTTGCTGCTTCTACTGCTTCTGCAACAGCCTCTTCTGTAACAACTTCCTCTGTTTCAGATTCTCCTGGAACAATTTCTTCCTTAACAACAATTTCCTTGTTTTCAATTCTTGCTCCAACCTTCTCTTTAGTTTTGGCAGCTTTACCAACTCTATCTCTTAAATAATATAATTTAGATCTTCTAGCCTTACCAACTCTAACTAATTCAACCTTTTCTACCATTGGAGAATGTACTAAAAATGTTTTTTCAACACCAACACCATAAGATATTCTTCTTACTGTAAATGTTGCATTTACTCCTCCACCTTGTTTCTTTATTATAATTCCTTCGAAAACTTGGATTCTTTCTTTATTTCCTTCTTTAATTCTTACATGAACTCTAACAGTATTACCAATACGTAATTCTGGTATTTTATTTTTTAATTGTTCATGTTCTACTGATTTTAAAATATCCATTTTCTTACCTCCCTCTTTAATTAATGGATGAGAATTTAATCTCTATTATTTTCTAATTGTTTTAAATATTCTTTTTCATTATCTGTTAAATTTGCTTGTTTTAAAATATCAGGTCTTTTTAAATATGTAACTTTAATAGCTTCTTTCCTGCGCCACTCATCAATATTTTTATGGTGACCTGACAGCAATACTTCAGGTACTTTTTCTCCTTCAAAAATTTCTGGTCTTGTATATTGTGGATACTCTAAAAGTCCTATTGTTGAAAAACTTTCTTCAGCTGTAGATTCCTCTGTAATTACTCCTTCTATATACCTTGAAATACCGTCTACTAAAACCATTGCTGGTATTTCTCCTCCAGTTAAGACATAATCACCTATTGAAATTTCTTCATCAACTATTTTATCTATAACTCTTTGATCTATTCCTTCATAATGACCACATAATATTATAAGGTGATTCTCATTTTTTGCTAATTCTTTGATTTTTTCTTGAGAAAGAGTTTTTCCTTGTGGTGACAAATATATAACTTTAGCTGTATTACTTTTAACTGATTTGTAAGCCTCATATACAACATCTGGTTTAATTAACATTCCTGCTCCTCCACCATATACTGTATCATCAACTTTTTTATGCTTGTCTTGTGAAAAATCTCTAATATTTATTAAATTAATTTCTAATAAATTTTTTTGAGTTGCTCTTCCAATAATGCTTTGCTTTATTGGCTCAAACATTTCAGGAAAAAGTGTTAATATATCAAATTTCATATTTTAAAGTCCTTTAATTAGATTTACTATTATTTTTCCTTCATCTATATTGATTTTCTTAATAACCTCTTCTATACCAGGTAAAAGTTTTTGTTTTCCTAATTCATCTTTTACAACATAAACATCATTGCTACCAGTAGAAAAAATATCATCAACTTTTCCTAAATATTCATTATTTTCAGTATATACTTCAAGCCCAATTAAATCTGCTATATAATAAACACCTTCTGGAAGTTCACCAAAAATTTCTCTATCAACAACAATATATGAGTTTCTCAATTTTTCTGCTTCCTCAATTGTATTAATATTTTTAAACTTAATTATAACTTGATTTTTGTTATACCCTACTTTTTCAATTTCATATTCATTTAAAGATTCTTTTTGCTTTATAAAAACTTTATGTATTTTTTCAAATTTGGTATTATCATCTGTAAATGAATTAACTTTTACCTCGCCTTTTAGACCTTTTACATTAACTATTTGACCTAATTCTAAATATTTATTCATATTACTTAATCCTAATCAAGAAATTCAACATTAACTTTTTTATGTTCTTTTGTAGCTATTGCTTTCATAATTGATCTGATAGCTTTTGCCATTTTTCCTTGTCTACCTATTACTTTTCCTACATCTTCTTTTGCAACTTTAACTTCATAAGAAACAGATTTTGCATCTGATTTTTCTATAATAGATACTTCGTTTTCATTATCTACTAAGTTTTTAATTACTACTTCTAGTATATCTTTCATCTTTGCACCTCTTTTCTATGACTATTTAGCTGCTTTTTCAATTAAAGCTTTTACTGTATCTGTTGGTTTAGCACCATTTTTTATCCATGTTTCAACTTTCTCATTATCTAATACAATAGTAGCAGGCTCTGTCATAGGATCATAAGTTCCTATTCTTTCTATTATTTTTCCATCTCTTGGAGATCTAGAATCAGCTACTACTATATGATAGAATGGAGCTTTTTTCTTTCCAACTCTTTGTAATCTTATTTTTACCATAAAATTCACCTCCTGAAAATAATCATTCATATATTTTTAAATTTAACAATTATTTAAAATATGTAATGCTAATATACTTTACACTATTTTTATTGATTTGTCAAGTATATTTTCTTTACATTTTTAAATTTTTGAAATCATCCATATTTACGCCTTTCATCATTTTTTTCATCATACCTTTGTTTGAAGTCATATCTTTCATCATTTTTTGAGTTAACTCAAATGATTTCATAAATTTATTTATTTGTTCAACAGTTGTTCCACTACCTTTTGCAATTCTTATTCTTCTACTCCCATTTAACACCTTAGGATTTCTTCTTTCTTCTTTTGTCATAGAACAAATAATTGCTTCTATTTTTACGAATTCTTTTTCATCTACATTAATATCTTTAAATTTATTCATTCCAGGAATCATTTTTAATATTGAAGAAAATGACCCCATTTTTCTCATTTGTCTTAATTGTGATAAATAATCATCTAAATCAAAACTTTGCTTTCTAAGTTTTTTTTCTAATTTTTCAGCTTCTTCCATATCAAATGTTTCTTCTGCTTTTTCTATTATTGAAAGAACATCACCCATTCCTAAAATTCTTGAAGCCATTCTTTCTGGATGAAATACTTCTATATCACTTAATTTTTCACCAGTTGCAGCAAATTTGATTGGTCTACCAGTAATTTTCTTTACAGATAATGCAGCACCACCTCTTGTATCACCATCTAATTTAGTAAGCACTAAACCATCTATTCCAAGTTCTTTATTAAATGTATCTGCTATATTTACAGCATCTTGACCAGTCATTGAATCAACTACTAAAAGTATTTCATGAGGTTTTACATTTGATTTTAAATCTTTTAATTCTTGCATTAATTGTTCATCTATTTGAAGTCTTCCTGCAGTATCTATTATTATTACATCATTAAGTTTAGATATTGCAACTGACATAGCTTGTTTTGCAATTAAAGTAACATTCTTAGTATTTTCATTTACATATACAGGTATATTAAGTTGCTTTCCAATTACTTCCAACTGTTTTATAGCTGCTGGCCTATATACATCACATGCAACAAGTAATGGTTTTTTACCTTGTTTTCTTATAAGATTAGCTAACTTTCCTGCTGTTGTAGTTTTACCAGAACCTTGAAGTCCAACTAACATTATTATTGTAGGAGGATTTGGAGTAAAATTAATTTTACTTTCTTCTCCACCTAGTAAAGTTACTAATTCATCTTTAACTATTTTTACAACTTGTTGTCCAGGAGTAAGTGATTTTAAAACATCTTGACCTACTGCCTTTTCTTCTATTACTTTTATAAAATCTTTAACAATTTTATAATTTACATCTGCTTCAAGTAATGCTAGTTTAACTTCTTTTATAACTTCTTTTAAATCAGACTCACTTATTCTTGCTTTTCCTCTTAATTTTCTAGTTATTTCTTGTAATCTTGATGACAATCCTTCAAATGCCATAATTACCTCCTTAAATCAAACTATTTAACTTTTCTTCTATTTTTTTAATAGTATTCTTAATTTTTTGATTATTAACAGCTTTTTCTATTTCTCTAATATCACATATTATATTAGTAATATTTTTTTCTTGTATAACCATTTTTTCCATAAGTCCTAATTTATCTTCGTATTCAAAAAGATTATTTTCGCCTTTTTTTAAATTATCTCTAACTGCTTGCCTTGTTATACCTACATTTTCTGCTATTTCTGATAAAGATAAATCATTATTATAGTAATCATCTAAAAGTTTATATTGTTTTTCTGTTAATAATTTACCATATAAATCTAAAAGAATACTTATTTTCACATTATGCTCCATTTGAATACTCCTTTTTTTGTAATGTCATTATACTTTACATTGTTTTTTATAATTTGTCAAGTTATTAATTATCTATTTTTTTAGAAATATATTTAAAAAATATTGAACTTTCATTTGGTACTTCAGTAACAAAATTCGAATAAGCTTCTTCAGATAATGTTTTTATATTATCACATACTAAATCTATTCTTTTTTCTAAATAAACATTTCTTACACCTCGATATACTTCTATAAAAGAAGTACAAAAACCTAGTAATATTACAATTCCTAATATACATGTTCCCAATTTTGTTTTTTCATATAATTTATAATTTACAAATAAATCTACTATCCAAAGATCTATAATAACAATTAGTGGTATTGATGCTCTCATACAAAAATCAAACGCATAACCTACTCTAAATAACGGTATAAATATTAAAGAAATCATTATTACCCAAAATAACGGTTTCTTTTTATGAGTTTTAATTAAAAAGATTCCATATATTCCTACTTCTAAAAACCAAAATATTATTAATATACAAATTCCTAAAGGTGTAACTATTTCAGAAAAGAAATTAAATCCTCCTTTATCACCTTCATGTATGACATTTATATTACTAGCATTAACAGATGCATTTCCTAAATAATATAATAAATATATTGGGAAAATACAAATTAATGGTAATATATTTTGAAGCGAAAATACATCTTTCATAAATTCTTTAATTTTTTTATCTTTAATTGCTATTACTAATAATTCAATTGCTTTGGTTCCAAAAAGTAATATAAAACCTACAAATGCTAATGGTGAAAAGGGTAAAGATAAAATTATAAGTAGCATATAATTATTAACTTTCTTTTCATTAAAAAACATAAAAGTAATAATCCATATAGGTATACACTGATTAAATACCCAAAATAACTGTGTAATCATAGAACTATATTGAAAATTACCAGCCCACCACTCTATATGTATTCCTTCTATTAAAAGACTATTAGATCTACATATTATCATTCCTATAATATCTAAACCACTAAAAAATAAAAATATAATTGTTGCTAATATAATTTTTGATTTCTTTTTTAATTTTAATGTTTTTACTAACCAAAAAAGTGTTATTGCTACTCCAAAAGAATTCCATGCTAATAATGCTATATTTCCTATACAAAAACTAATACTTTGAACCATTTTTGTTGACAAAAATTCAAAAATAAATTCAATTAATTTAATAAATATTTTTCCTATAACAGCTGGAAACATCCATTGACCAATATAATAAGTAAGTGCCGTATTTGAAACTTTATAATATACTGGCCAATCAAAATTTATTAAATCTCTAAATATTGCATTTCGATAATCCCAATCTGAACTTTGATACCATAGTCCCCCATGTCCTCCTAAAAAACAAATTGCTATACTTACTAAAAAAATCGGTAATATTGATTTTTTTGGTATTACAATATCATTTTCTTCCTTGCATTGATTATATATTATTTTCAACACACATATAATGCTTAAAATTATTGGTATAGCTACTACAGTTCTAATATATCCTATTACAAAAATTATAATTGGAATTATTAAATACATATATGAAATTAATTTTAATTTTTTATTTGTCATTTCTATATTTTATACAATAAATTGTATTTCTCTCCTATTCTTATTATTAAATTTACATTGTTATTTTATATAAAAAATTATACTTTGTAAATAAATTTTGCATAAAAATAAAGGACTCTTTGAAGTGAATCCTTTATTTTCAAATTATTGATTTGAATTTTGTACCATTTGAAGCATATAATTATTATAATCAAAAATTTCCTGAGTTTCTGGCATTCCAAAATCAATTCCATGTGTATCAACACTTGCAGATTTAATTACTGGATAAGTAGTAAATTTTTGTATACCACCTTCTGAACTTGACTCTGCATTTTCATCAACTGCAATCTCAGATTCATTATATATTTTTTCTAATATATCAAACCCTTCTGTTACTCTACCAAAAGCTGCATATAATCCATTTAGATTTTCTGCTTCATCAGTAAGCATCACACCAAGCTGTGCACAACCTGAATTATAACTTTCCTCTGCTAAGTTACTTCCATAATTATTTCTAATTAAAGAAACAATTCCTTTTTCATGTCTTAAGGTATTTTTTGTAAAATCATTTGCAACAAATTCACCTTTAATTGAGTACTCAAAATCAGCATCAGAACCTTCTTTTATATCATCTGCAATTTGACTCATAGTTGGATTTTTATATTCGCCATCTGCATCTCTTCCTACATACAAACACATTTCATCTTTTCCATATACAACTTTATTATTGTAATATCCTTTTTGTATTAATTTAATAATGTTTGTAACTGTATTTGGTGCATATTCTGGATATAATTCCATTTTTACATTACCATAATTTTCTAATTCAAATGTTACTTCTGGATGTACATTTTTTTCTGTTTTTGCTAAAACTAAATTATAAATACATCCTCCTATTAAAGCTATTAAAAATATAGCTATAACTACCCATATACAAAATTGTAATTTTTTCATTTCTTCCTCCCTTAATATGTATGTACTATTTTAATCCTAAATATTTCATAGCATCAATAATATTCTTTGCGCCTATTATATCTAATTTAAATTTTTCTTTCAATAGTTTTTTATTACTTTCTGGAATAATACAAGTTTTATACCCAAGTTTTTCGGCTTCTTTAATACGTTTTTCAATCATATTAACACTTCTAATTTCTCCTGTTAAACCAACTTCTCCTATAACTACAACATCTTCTTTTATACTTATATTTTTAAAACTTGATGCAGCAGCTAATACAATTCCTAAATCTAGAGCTGGTTCATTTATTCTAATACCTCCTACCAAGTTAATATAAACATCCTGTGAACCAAAATTTAGTCCTGCCCTTTTTTCTAAAACTGCCATAAGCAAAGTTAATCTATTATAATCTACCCCACTTGCATTTCTTCTAGGCATTCCAAAAACTGTTGGTGTAGATAATGCTTGTACTTCTAATACTAGTGGTCTTGTTCCCTCTAAACTAACTACGATTGCAGAACCAGCAGGATTTCCATCTCTTTCTGAAATTAAAATCTGTGAAGGATTTTTTATTTCAACTAATCCTTCATTTTGCATCTCAAACATACCTATCTCATTTGTAGATCCAAATCTATTTTTTACACCTCTTAATATTCTATATGAAAAATATCTTTCACCTTCTAAATATAAAACTGTATCAACCATATGTTCTAAAACTCTAGGTCCTGCTATATTTCCATCTTTAGTAACATGTCCAATTATTATTGTTGTTATTCCAGATTGTTTACACATTTTCATAATTCTAGCTGTAATTTCTCTTACTTGACTTACACTTCCTGCAACAGAAGAAATTTCATCTGAATACATTGTCTGTACAGAATCTATTATAACAAATTTTGCTTGTGTTTTTTCTAAAGCCAACTCAACATTATCAATATCTGTTTCTGCTAGAAAAAGTAAATTATCATTTTTAATTCCTAACCTATCAGCTCTTGATTTTATTTGCTCAGCCGATTCTTCTCCTGAAACATATAATATTTTTCCATCAATTTTTACATTATTACAAATTTGAAGAATTAAAGTAGATTTTCCAATTCCTGGCTCACCACCAAGCAAAGTAAGAGAGCCTGTAACAAACCCTCCACCTAAAACTCTATCTAATTCTCCAACATCAGTTTTTATTCTAAAAGTTTTCTTTTTTTCTACTTCATTTAACTTTACAACTTCTGATTTAGGTTTAGTCTTATCTTTAGAAGAAATTCCAGAACTCATAACAGCTTTTTCTTCTACAAAAGAATTCCATTCTCCACAAGCAGGACATTTTCCTAACCATTTACTAGATTCATATCCACATTCATTGCACACAAATACAGTACTAGTTTTCTTTGCCATAATTCTCCTTTCCTATATTTCATAATAAACCTTTATCTAAAAGTTTTTTCAAAGTAATTATAAACATTGAATGACTCCAATTTAAACCTATAACCCAACAAGGTTTCATAGTTTCATTATTTACCTGTTCACCTAAAAAACCTTGCTGTGATGCTGAATTTACAACAAAATCGAAATACTTTATTGCTTCTTCATAATTACCTACTTCTAAATAATACCACGCCATCCACAAAGTTGCAATAGGCCAAGGATTACTTCCTCCCATATAATGATCATTTTCATATCTAACATATCCACCTGTATAAGTTCTTAAAGTTGAATTAATTTTCTCAATCGTACTTTCTACTTTATTTTCATTTGGTGAAAACATTCTAAAAGGAACTACTGCTCCAATTAAACTTATATCAATTTTTTTATCTATTTCATTTCTCACATATGACTTTCTTTCTTCATCATAAAAATGTTCTTCACAATATTTTTTAATTTGTATAGCTTTATCTTGCAATTCCATATCAAAAGTTTTGTCTAATAAATTATAGATTTCTATCATTATATTAAAAGCTGAATATATGCTTGATAATGAATATAGTGTAATACCTTCAAATTCTTCCCATAAATCATAGCTTTTAATAAATTTCTGCTCTCCAAATATATCATCTACATATCTTTTCAAAAAACTTGTTGCTTTTTCTAACATTTCTAAATTATCAGCTAAAAAAGTTTTATCTTGATATGTTTTATAATGTTCATATACACCATATATAACACTTGCTGTTTCATCTATTTGATAACCCCAAGAAGGAGCAAGCCTTCCATCTGTATAAAAACGCTGTTCCCACATTCCACTTTCATATTGAGTTTTTCTACAAAATTCAGAATAAAATTTTGTAGTTTCTTCTTGAAAACCAAGAAGGTCAAGTGCTTCTGTTATAAATATTGCATCTCTTGTCCAACAATATGAATATCTTCCACAATTACTTTTTCCTTCATCTACTTCCATTCCAGCAGAAATTCCACCAGTTTTTTCATTTATTAGCAAAGGATATAAAAGTATTGTTCTATAGTAAATTTTTTTAATTTTAGAACTAAGAT
Organism: uncultured Clostridia bacterium; assembly: GCA_947596225.1. Taxonomy (GTDB): domain Bacteria; phylum Bacillota; class Clostridia; order TANB77; family CAG-508; genus Scatovivens. Next base: position 9,950 of record CANQEX010000022.1, read on the forward strand.
TTTTAATTTCTAATTTATCATGATTTTTTAAATATTCTTGCCAATAGTTTATTGTTTCATTTTTTAATAATTCCACATCTAGTTTTTTCACATTTTCAGTTTCTAAATCAATTTGATTAAAAATATCTCTTTCTTTATTTCTATTAATATAAATATATATTGTTATTTTTGCTTCTTGTCCTGGAGCAAGTTTATTCAAATTATATGAAATTGCTGAATCAGGAGACATTCCTATATAATCTTTTCCTCCTATCACTCCTGACATAAAAGTATTACCTGCACCATTTATTTGATAATTTGAAATTTTTTTATTTGAAAAAGTACATATTGAAAAATCATGATTATATTGTATTAAAATATCATTTTTTACTAAACCACTTGTGTCATTATTTATATTTGTTAAAAGTTTTGAATATAATAAAAAATTTATATCTAAATCAATTGTATTTTCATTTTTTATAACATAATCTCTAACTAAAAAATTTTTTCCTATTGGTACAAAATCAGTTTGAGAAATTTTTACATTAAAATATTTATTATAAATATTTGTTGTTAATACATTAGAATTCTCTATGTATTCTTGTGTATATACATTATTTATATCATCATGTAAATATATAAGAGCAGAATCATTAACTTTTAATCCAACATGGAAAAAATCGAAAAATTGCTTGTAATCAATCATACTATAAAAAAGTCTAATAAGTTCACCAGTTTCTGTAAAACTTACTCTTATTTTATCATTTCCAATTATTGCATCATTAAAATATTTGTTACGCATATAATTCTCCCTTTTATTTCATCAAACTTTTAATTTGTTTTTGTATTTCTTGTACTCTTTCTTCTAAACTTCTTAAATCATTATCTTGTGTTTCAATATTCTTTTGCATTACCACATTTTCAATATCTGAAATATTTTCTTTTAACTCTTCTATTTTATCCAATAAATCAAGTCTTCTAAATTCTTTTCTATATAACTCAATTTCTTTACTTTCAGCTAATAATGGTGGCTCATCACCTATTAATTCATAAGAATCACCAAATTCTGGAATTGTTACTTTACAATTAGTATTTTCCTCTATTTTTTGTTTTAATACATCTTGACCTTCTGGCTCACCATGAACTAAAAATATATGTTTTGGTGGATTTATAAATGAATAAATGAAATTTAAAAGCCATGTTTGGTCTGCATGACCTGAATATCCTTCTATATATTCAATTCTAGCATTTACAGCAATTTCTTCTCCAAAGATTTTTACCTTTTTTGCACCATCTACTATTGCTCTACCTAAAGTACCTACTGCTTGATATCCAACAAATAATATTGTACTCTTAGGATTCCACAAATTATGTTTTAAATGATGTTTAATTCTACCAACATCACACATACCACTAGCAGAAAGAATTATAGCAGGTCTTGTATCTTCATTTAATTCCTTAGATTCTTCTGCTGTTTGAGTAAATTGTAATCCTCTAAATTCAAGTGGATTATCACCTCTTTTAATTTTCTCCTTAATTTCATCTTCAAATAGATCTGCATTTTTCTTAAATACTTCAGTTGCAGATATTGCAAGAGGACTATCAACATATACTGGTACATTCATTATTGTTTCATATTTTCTTGAAAATTCTTCATCTTGTGAATACTCATCTTTTAATTTATCTAATTCATATAAAATTTCTTGTGTTCTTCCTACTGCAAACGAAGGAATTATAACTCTTCCACCATTATCTAATGTTTCAGAAACTATATCTAAAAACATTTTTGCTTTTTCATCATTTTTCATGTGTAATCTATTACCATATGTTGATTCCATAATTAAATAATCTGCATTACTTATCATTGTAGGAGAATCTAATAATGGTAAATCATTATTTCCTAAATCACCTGTAAATACTGCTTTAACAGTTTTACCATTTTCAATAGCCCAAATTTCTACAATTGCTGAACCTAACATATGACCTGCATCATTAAAACGTATGCTAATATTATCATCTATTTCAATAATTTCATCATAGCTAACTGGTTTAAATATTTCTAAACACCTATAAGCATCTTCGGCAGTATATAAAGGTGGTAATGCTTCTTTTCCTTCTCTTACTCTTTTTTTGTTTTTCCACTGAATTTCAACTTCTTGAATATGACCACTATCAGGAAGCATTATTTCACATAAATCACATGTTGCTTTTGTTGCATAAATATTTCCTCTAAAGCCTTCATTATATAATTTAGGTATTCTTCCAGAGTGATCTATATGTGCATGTGTTAATAACATAAAATCAATTTCATTTACATCATAAACAAATGGATCAGAATTTTCTAATTCTTTTGTTACTTTTCCTTGATACATTCCACAATCTACCAAAAATTTCTTTCCTGCAGCTTCTACTAAAAAATTAGATCCTGTAACTGTTCTTGCAGCTCCTAAAAAAGTTATTTTCATTATTTCCTCCTACTAGTTAAATAATTTTATTTTTCTTTTTAATTTTACATCTAAAATTTTATGTGTTATATCAATCTGCTTTCTACCTTGCTTTTCAATAGCATCTTTATCAAATACTTTTATAATTAAACTATTGTCATCATCAATATCAAAAAATAATCTTATTTCCTCTAACTGAATGATTTTACTATCTAAAGCATAATTAATTATTTCAAAATTTAAATTAATGTCCATACTAATTATTTTCATTGCACCAATTTTACAAAGTTTAGTTATAACTTTTTTCATTATTTTATCTATATATTTTCTTAATTCATCTATTTCATAAATAGATACTTCTTTTGATATTTTTAGTGATTTATAATATCTAATTTCATAAATAATATCAATTAATTCATCTCTTGTATTAATCTTATTTACTTTTTTATCTATAAAAAGTAAAAATTGTTTTTGACAATTTACTAAAGCTTCATAAAATGTCCCTTTACAAGCATATAAAAAACTAGCCTTTTGTAAATATTCTTTTTTTACTAAATAATTTTTAGGTTTTAAAATAAAATCAATTTCATTTATTTGTTTTAAACAAATTTCTTTTTCTTTTATAAGTTTTTCTTTATATTTCTTTATTGTTTTTATCTTTTTATCTAACTTAGAATTTAATTTTCTAAATTCTTTTTCTAATAATTTAGAATCATTTAGAATTTTTTCAATTTTCTCTAATTTATTAATGATTTTTTGCTTTTTATTTTTTGCTTCTTCAATAAATTTTGCCTTATCATCCATTTTTTTAAGCAATTTTTTGTTTTCTTTAATTTTAGGTCCTACTATTTCTCTTATTCCTGGTTTTAAATAAATCATCTTATATAAACATTGTAAATAATTATAATTTCCAGTAAAATATTTTATAAATTCTTTTGCTTCTAATATAAAATCTCTTTTAGTAGAATTATATGTTCTCCATTCATATAAAAATTTTTCACCTAGAATAATTAATAAATTTTGATAAATTAAATTATCAATATAATCAAATTCTTCATCATATGTTTGATCCCAAGACCATCCATTAAAATCTCGTAAAATTTCTACACTATTAAGATTATATCCATTTACCAATATTGATTGAAAAACATCTTTTAAAACAAAATCCTGATTTATATAAAAATATTTTGGTGATATATCAGAAATAGCATAAAATAATGATAATTCTATAGGATAACATAAAATACTTCTCTCTTTTTCATTTGTAAGAGCCATAACATTATTTTTAATAAGCAATTTAGCCTGATCGGAATCAGGCTCTACAGTTTTTATATTATCACAATACAAACGTATTATTTCTATTATCTCATTTAAAAAATCTTCTTTATTTCTTACACATCTTTTTATTTCTTTATAATCTACATATGAAACTTCTAGTTTATATATCATACTTAAAAGGAGGTTTTTTATATTTGATGAGAAATATTTACTATCTAAAACTTTATCAAGTTCCATGTTATAGTCTTTTAATTTTGAAAATAAACTCATAAACCCTCCTTTATTAAATTATATTTCTATTCTTGATTTTCAACAGTTTTTCCCATTTTCAATTCATTTAACTTTTCTAATGTAATAAGTACTTGTCTTGGTTTACTACCTTCATAACCTGAAATTATGCCTCTAGCTTCCATTTGATCTATAATTCTACCAGCTCTAGCATATCCAACTTTAAATCTTCTTTGAATAAATGAAGTTGATGCTTGACCAATTTCAACAACTGTTTCTATTGCGTCCATTAATAATGGATCTGTATCATCTTCTTCAGCTTCTTTTTCCATTTGACCATCAGATTTATTTGATTTTTCTATTTCTTCAAGAATATCTTCATTATATGTTGCAACACCATTTGATTTAATAAAATCTACAATTTTTTCAACCTCTCCATCAGAAACAAATGCACCTTGAACTCTAACAGGTTTTGAAGCACTTGCAGGATAAAATAACATATCACCTTTTCCCAAAAGTTTTTCAGCACCAACTTGATCTAATATAGTTCTTGAATCAACTTGTGATGATACTGCAAAAGCAATTCTTGATGGTACATTTGCTTTTATTAAACCTGTAATAACATCTACAGATGGTCTTTGAGTAGCTATAACTAAATGCATTCCAGCAGCTCTTGCTTTTTGAGCAAGTCTACAAATTGAATCTTCAACCTCTTTAGAAGCTACCATCATCAAATCTGCAAGCTCATCTATAATGATTACTATTTGAGGTAATTTTCCAACAGTTTCATCTTCTGATTCTTTTTCAATAGCATTATTATAACCTTTTAAATCTCTTACACCTTTTTCAGCAAACAAATTATATCTATTATCCATTTCTTGAACAGCCCATGCAAGTGCACCTGCAGCTTTTCTTGGATCTGTAACAACAGGTATTAAAAGATGTGGTATTCCATTATATACAGATAATTCAACAACCTTTGGATCAACCATAACAAGTTTTACTTCACTTGGTTTACTTTTATAAATAAGACTTGTTATTATTGTATTTATACAAACAGATTTACCAGAACCTGTTGAACCTGCAATTAATACGTGTGGCATTTTTCCTATATCAGCAATAACAACTTTACCTGCAACATCTTTACCTAAAGCAACAGATAATTTAGATGTATTATCATCAAATTCTTCACTTTCTATTACATCTCTTAATGGAACTGATTCTTTTTCTTTATTTGGTATTTCTATTCCTACGGCTTGTTTTCCTGGTATTGGAGCTTCTATTCTTATTGTTTCTGCTGCTAAATTTAAAGCTATATCATCAGCTAAATTTGCAATTTTATTAACTCTAACACCTTCAGCTGGCTTTAGTTCAAATCTAGTTATTGCTGGACCTACTGAATAATCAACTACTTTAGCAGATACACCAAAACTATGTAATGTTCTTTGTAATTGTTGAGCTTTTTCTGTTACAGCTTTACTACCACCTCTACCAGATTTTTTTGCACTTTTTGATAATAAACTAACAGGTGGATATTCATAATTTTCATCTTCAATGGAAACAGTATGTTCTAATTGTAATACAGCTTTTGTTTTATTCTCTTTTTGTTCTTCTTCAACTGTAAACAATGCATCTTCATTTGAATGTTGCTTCATATTTTCATTTTCATTTGCTTTTGCTGTGGTTTTATAAATATTAGCTTCTATAACATCTGGATTAAATTCTTCTTGTTCTGAATTATCAATATTTTTAGATTTTTTCGAAAATAAATTTATTATTTTTCCTTTTGTTTTTTCTTGTTGAACTTCTTCACCATCATCTCCTAAATTTATAGTTATTTCATCATCATCTATACTTGTATCAAATATTTTCTTATTTCTTCTATTATTTTCTATTTCTAATTGTCCATTAATTCTATTTTCATTTTTTCTAGGTGTTCTTTGCTCACGTCTATCATTAAAAACATCATCTCTATACTGACGTCTAGAATTCACTTCTTCCAAAATATCTAACATAATTTCAGATGGATGTAATCCAAATGTAAATACACAAAGAATAACAACAATTCCAACTGTAGTTATTGCAGCACCAAACATTCCTAATAATTTAATTAATGGATATGCAATAACTGCACCTACTGTTCCTCCTCCAATATTTTTTACTCCTAAATCATATGCAACTTCTATAATTTGATTAAATTCTAATTCAGGATTTATTACTCCTTTTGATATTTGATATATTGATAATGTTGCTGCAATACAAGAAAGTAAAATTGCATATTGAATTAACTTAGAAGTTATATAACTTCTATCTCCTTTAGCTACACACACAGCTAATATCATTGTTCCTATTGGTATAAAGTATTTTATAAAACCTATTATTCCACCCAAAGTAGGGCTCAATATTTCTCCTATTGCGCCCTTTTCTCCATATATTAAAACAAATAATAAAATACTTATTACAAACAGCATTATTACAGCTAAATCTATATTAATTTTATTTTTATTTTTTTTACTACTATTCTTTTTTCTTCCCAATACTACATCCTCCGTGATTATATTTTGTTCACAATTTATTTATAATTTAAAATAGAATCAGAACCAATTTTAATTGATTTTGATTCTAACATATTATTTAAGTTCTTTTCTATTATTTTGAATTACCTCTAGTGCATTTTGAATTGATAATTCAGCATTATTTAATGTTTTTCCAAGTTCTAACATGTTTTCTTCTAGGTTTGCTAAAATCTCATCTGCATATGTATTTGCATTTTGTATCATTTCTCTACGCATTTCATTTGCATTTGCTATTATTTCAGTTTTCTTATCATAAGCCTTTTTGGTTATTTCATGCTCATCAATCATAGATATAATTCTATTTTCGGCCTCTTTCACAATATCTTCTGCTTCCTTTTGAGCTTCATTTATTATTCGTTCACGTTCTTCTTTAATCCATTTTGCTTGTTTTAATTCATCTGGTAATTTTAAACGTATTTCTTTTATTATATCTAAAAATTGAATTTTATCTACAATACTTTTTTCTGTAAAAGGTAATGTTTTACTTCTTTCTAAAATATCTTCTAACGTTTCTAGTAATGTAAAGATTTCCATCTCTTTTATCATTCCTTTCTAAGGTACAATTTATTAAAATTTAATTATGTACCTTTCGTAAAAATAGGAGATATACTCTTCCGTATCTTTTAATATCTGTTATTGTCAAAATATCTTTATCCAATTTCTTTACAACTTTTTCCTTATCATCTGTTTCAATTATTATTATTCCTTCTTCATTTAACAAATTAGATTCAATAATATATTTTGCAGAGTCTTCTGCAAAATCTGTTTTATAAGGTGGATCTAAAAAAATTATATCAAATTTTACATCTTCATTTTTTATCTTTTCTAATGCTTTTTTATAATCACAATTTAATAATTCAATATTATCTAAAGTTTTAGTTTTTTCTATATTTTTATTTATGATTTTAATAGCATTATATGATGAATCACATAGATAGGATTTCTTTGCACCTCTACTAAGAGATTCTAGTCCCAAAGCTCCACTACCAGCAAATAAATCTAATACAATAGCATCTTGCAATTTATTATTAATTTTACTAAATAGAGCTTCCTTAACTCTGTCTAAAGTTGGTCTAGTATCCAAACCTTCTAAAGTAAAAAGTTTGGTACCTCTCATGGTTCCACTTATAATCCTCATATGTCTCCTAAATATACAATTATACTATATATAATATTTTATTCTAAAAAATCTATAAGTCAATATGATTAACACAATTGTAATACATAATTAATTCATTTGTAACAGTTAAATTTAAAGACAAAATAAGAGGTACTTTTAAGCACCCCTTCAAATATTAGTATGTTTTAATCTATATCTAAATTATCTTTTAATAATTCTAATTGTGATAATAATAAATTCTCCATCTTTGTTTTATAAACTTCAAATTGTCTTTTTAATTCTTCTGTTCTTTTTCTTATTTCAAATTCTTCTTTAGAAACTGCTTCAGTTGCTCTTCTTGCCTCACTTTCAGCATCTCTTATAATTTGTTCTGCTCTAGTTTGAGCATTTGTTTTAATATCTTCTGCAGTAGTTTGAGCTAATACTAAAGTGTTTTGTAAAGTATGTTCTACACTTCTATAATGCTCTAAGTCTTTCTTATTTTCTTCTATTTGATTTTTTAATTCTGCATTTTCTTTATACAATTTTTCATAATCTACTATGACTTGATCTAGAAAAGTATCTACCTCAACATCATCATATCCTTTAAATTTTGTTGGGAACTTTTTATTTTCTATCTCTAAAGGTGTTAGCATATTTATTCCTCCTACTTGTTATTTTATCCATGGAGCAGAAAACTTGCTTTCAATCTTTTCTTTTGTTATTTCATTAATTATATCATAATTATATGGTGCAACTACAAAAATAGAATTAGAAACCTTTTCCATATTTCCATCAAGTGCTTTTACAGCACCACAAACAACGTCTACTATTCTTCTAGCAACATCCTTGCTTACATATTCTAAATTTATAACAACTGAATTTTTAGCTTTTAATTGCATAACAATTTCATCAGCTTGATCAAAATTAGTTGGCTTTGCTATTTTCATTTTTATTTGTTGAGGTTGAGGAATAGGAACCACTTTTTTTCTTTTGAAAATTCCTACTGATTCATTTCCTTGTTCTTCTTCATTATTATCATAATCATCTACATAATCTGAATTATAAGCTTGTTCTTCATACTCCTCTTGGGAATCTTCTGGTTCTCCCCAAATAAAATCAACTAATTTTTTTATTGATGATGCTCCTGCCATTTTTTACATAAACCTCCTAATATTTTCTTTTCATTCGTAGCTTAATATGTATATAGTATCTAACTTTTTTTCAATAATGTCAAGTTTTTTTTCGTAATTTTATTAAATGTTATAAAAAAGTATTTCTTTTGTAATTTTATTGTAATTTTATGGTATTTTTGTAACATTTTAGCATATAAAGTATTAATATGATATTATTTCGTCATATAACCTTATTTTTCCCATATTTGAAATTTGTTCTTCAGTATATCCTAATGCTCTTAACTCATCTTCTTCATAATTATTAACTATTGAGTAAGTATCATTTTGTCTTAATACTTTTACTGGTATTTTTTCAATATATCCTGCTGTACCTTTTTTTACATATGTTTTATCATCTTCTTCTACAATACATGAATTACTTATTTTCCATCCTGTATATTTCCACCAAATAATATCAAAAGAAATTTTCCTATATTCTAATAATTCTGCTACATCTTTTTCAATCTTAAATACTAAAATTCTATTTTTTTCTTCTTCTTTGATATAAGTTATTTCTGCATCTATTTCATCAGAATTTGATAATCTTAATGTTACCTTGTCCCCAATTTGAGCTGTCATTGCCTTTTCTGTATTAATAGAAGTTGCTATATAACATTCAAAATTATTTACTATTTTCCCTTTTTCGTTACTTAAAGGTATAATAGCACCTACTTTTAAATCAAAGCTATTTAATAAATCTGTGTTTAAATAATCAAAATTATCAACTTTTAAAACTTCTTCCAATCCATCAACTCTATATGAAGCTATACCTGCACATGGTGCATGTATAATTTCAGAACCACTTTCTAATTCATTTTCTAAAGTTGTTCTTTGTTCCGTTAATTGTTTTAAGTATGAATTAGATGGACTTAAAGTTCCAGTAATTTCTGCCTTCTTAGATATATATGCACTAATTTTATTTTTATTCTCCTGAATTTTTTGTAAATAATTAATATTATACATAGAATTTATTGTATCTTCAATTTGTTTCTCTATACTTGGAATATCACTAGATGGAATTGTTAATCCACTATTTTCTACAATTTCGTTAATTTCTTCATCTAACTTTGCAATTTGTTTCTTTATTTCTTCTTCACTACTAGAATAATATCTAAAAACAACTTCATCCTTAGAAGCTCTTTGTCCATCTGTTAAAACTTGTATCATTCCATTTTTGTAATTTTCACCTTGTAAAACTACCTCATCTCTAATTAAATATCCTTCTGTCATTTCTTCATAAGAAAGAGATCCATTAGCAACAACATATATATCTGTAGTTTGCTGAATAAATTTTGTACTATTTGTAACTAACACTATAAAAAGTATCATAACAATTACAGTTAAAATAATTTTAAATTTGCTAATTTTTCTTTGTACTTCTTTCACAATAACTCCTCTAAAATAATATTAACATTATTCTTTAAATTGTTTTCACCATCTAACCATATTATATCTTTGTTTCGTCTAAACCAAGTCATTTGTCTTTTCGCATATCTTCTTGATTCTTGCTTTATTTTTTCAATCATTTCATCTCTATTTATTTTTCCTTCAAAATATTGAACAACTTCTTTATAACCTAATCCTTGCATAGCTGTTGGAAAGTAATTATATTTTGCAAGCAAATTCTTAACTTCTTCTTCCAAACCATTATTTATCATAATATCTACTCTATGATTTATTTTTTCATAAAGTTTTTCTCTTTCCACTTTTATTCCAAAAATTTTAAAATCATATTCTGTATCTTTTTGTCTTGAAAGAATTTCTTGCTCTGTTTTTGTTTTTCCAGTTTGTTTATATATTTCTAAAACTCTTATAATTCTTTTTTCATCATTTTTACTTATTTTTTTCATTGCTTCTGGATCAATATCATTTGCCATATTCCATAATAACTCTAATCCATTTTCAGTTTTAGCTTTTTGCATTAATTCATTTCTATATTTTTCATCAAATTTCATATCTTGATATTCAATACCATATATTAATGAATTCACATATAATCCAGTTCCTCCAACTACTATTGGTGTTTTTTCTTTTTTCAGAATCTCTTTTATTGCTATATTACTATCTTTTTTAAAATCTGAAACAGTATATCTTTGTTCTGGAGATATAAAATCAACTAAATAATGTTTTATGCCTTGTGTCTCTTCTTTTGTAACTTTAGCAGTTCCAATATTCATATCTTTATAAATTTGCATTGAATCTGCAGATATAATTTCCCCATTAATTTTCTTTGCAAGTTCTATAGATAAAGCTGTTTTTCCAGATGCTGTTGGTCCTACTATTACTACAACTTTCGGTTTCACTTATATTATCTCCTACTAAATTTTTTCTCCAAATCTGTTTTTGTCATTTTTATAGCTGTAGGTCTACCATGTGGACATGTAAATGGATTTGGTAATTCTAATAATTTTTTCATTAAGCTTTTAACTTCTTGTTCATCTAATTTCATTTTTGCTTTTACTGCTGCTTTACAAGCTATTGTTGCTATAAATTTATCTTCTTTTTCTTGTCTAGCTGTAACAGCAACTGTATCTATTTCATCTAAAATATCTAAAAATAATTGTTTAGTATTTAAATCTTCACACATACTTGGTACTGACATCAATTTTATAGTATTTTCTCCAAATTCTTCAAAAGAAAATCCTGCTCTATTGAACATTTCAATATTCTCATTTGCTATAGTCATTTCTTTGTGTGATAATGTAATAACATCTGGTAAAAGTAAAAATTGTTCATCTTTTTCTGCTTCATTATAATAATTTGCTTTTACTTTTTCATACATTATTCTTTCATGTGCAGCATGTTGATCTATTATATATAATTCATTTTTTATTTCAATTATTATATAAGTTGAAAATGCAATTCCTAAATATTTGTAAGAAATTTCTGGTACTTCATTTTCATCTGTTTCAAAAACATTCAAATTTTCATTTGCATATGAAAAATCATTTGATACATTTAATTTTTCTTTTTCCTTTTTTTCTTGTTCTAATTCTTGCCTTATTGCAAATGTATTTACTCCAAATGTTTTTTTATACATTTCATTAAATTCTGGTGTTGTTTCTCCAATGTTTTCTTTAATTGCTTCTCTTACTTTTACTGTATCTACCATTTGAGTATTATCAAAACCAAGTTTTGCTTCAACTATTTGTTCAGCTATTTTAGCAAATCCAACATTTTCATTATTTTCTTTTTCTGAAGCAACATTAGTTTCATTTAATTTATTTTCAACTTTTGGTGTATCAATAATTTGTGTATTTTGCTTTTCTGTCAATTTTGTAGACATCATTTCTTTTGTAGCATCTTTAATAACATTTGCAGATTCTATATCTATTTGTTTCGTATCACTTGATATTATTGTACCAACTGAAGCTGAAATTTTTTTATCTTCAAGATTACTATTATACGTAGAATTACTAGAATCATTTAAAGTCATATTTGAACTATTTTCTTTTAATCCTTGCCTATATTTAAAAATTTCTTCTAAATGATTATTATTACGTTCTTCATCTGTTTCATCAGGTTCTTTCATTATTTTCTTGAATAAATTTGAAAAGCCTTTTTTCTTTTTATTATCTTCTTTTTCATTAAATTCATTTGTTACAGTATCTGTTTGATTTGTTTGAGAATCATCTTTTTCAACATTTTCTACTAATTCAGATTTTGCTAAATTTGTTTTTATAGCATGATATAAAGCCTTAAACACCAATGATTCATCTTGAAATCTAACTTCTAATTTAGCTGGATGAACATTTACATCTACGTATCTAGGATCCATTTCAATATTAAGAACTATAAATCCATATCTACCAACTGGAATCATTCCTTTATATGCTTGATCTGCTGCAGCAGTCAAATTTTTATCTTTTATGTATCTTCCATTTAAGAAAAATAATTGGTTACTTCTATTTCCTCTTGCAATAACAGGTTTACCAATTACACCTGTTACTCTTATATTTTCATAATTAAAATCTACATCTATTACTTCTGTAGCTATATCTTTTCCATATATACTATATATTGCTGTTTTTAAATCTCCATTTCCATTAGTTTGAATAAGTACTTTATCTGTGTCTCTTTTATCTATTAATTTTATTGCAACATTTCTATTAACTAATGCTATTTTAGTTACAACATCTTCTATATAACCAGTTTCAGTATAATCTCTTTTTAAGAATTTATATCTAACTGGTGTGTTATAAAATAAGTTTTCAACAGTAATTGTAGTTCCAACATTTCTTGCAGCTTCAGTAAATTCTACTGTTTTACCACCTTCTACAATTATTTTATAAGCATTTTCTGCATTCTGTTTTTTTGAAACCATTTCTACTTTAGCAACTGATGCAATACTAGCTAAAGCTTCACCTCTAAACCCCATAGATTTAACTGTTTGTAAATCATCTGCACTTCTTATTTTACTTGTAGCATGTCTTTCAAAAGCTATTTCCATATCATCTTCTGCAATTCCACATCCATCATCAGTAATTTTTATTAAATTAATTCCACCCTTTTTTATTTCAATTGTTATATTTTTCGCTCCAGCATCAATGGAATTTTCTAACATTTCTTTTACAACTGAAGCAGGTCTTTCAATAACTTCTCCAGCTGCAATTTTATTTATAGTTAAATCGTCCAATAAAACTATATTTCCCATGTTTTTCCCCCTTCTCTTTAAGCATTAACTAGTAGAATTTATTTTTTCTTTATACATTTTTTTAGAATTATATCATTAATTTTATTTTTTGTATAGAAAAAATAAAAAATGCTAACATTTTTTTGTAAGCATTAAATTTTCATATTAGATACATCTATTCCTTCTAATTTTAATAATTCATATTTTCTTTCTATTCCACCTGCATAACCTGTTAACTTTCCATTATTTCCAATTACTCTATGACATGGTATAATAATTGATACTGGATTATGCCCAATAGCAGAACCTACAGCTTGAGCAGACATCTTTTTTATTGATTTTTCTTCTGCTATTTTTTTTGCTATTTCTCCATATGTTGTAATTTTTCCATATGGAATTTGTTTTAGTATATTCCAAACTTTTAAACGGAATTCACTTCCATTTAATATTATATTAGGCATAAAATTAGGATTTTTACCTGTAAAATATATATCTAGCCATTTTTTTGTTTCGTCAAAAATCGGTAAATTAGTTTCTTTTTCAGGAAAAGTATTAATAAAATTTTTTTGATTTTCAAACCAAATACCAGTTATTGCATCTCCATTACTAGCTAATATTAAATTACCTATTTTTGAATTATATTTATTTATATATTTCATATCAACATCCCCTAAACTATATAAGCAAATCTTAAAACATATGTTTCTATTTGTCAAGTAATTTCAAACTAATTTTGTAACAATTTTTTTATAAAAACATAGTATATAACATAAAAAATATTTGAAAAGCTTCAAATATTGAATTATAAATTTTAAGGAGGATTTTTATTATGCCAGAAAACAGAGGTTGTTGTGGATTATTTGGAGGAGATAATGAATGTCTTTGGATAATAATTCTTTTAATTATTTTATTCTGCTGCTGTGGTAATAATGGTGGTAGAGGATGTTGCTAATTTTATAGCAAATACTATAAAAGGGCGAAACTATATAGCTTCGCCCTTTACATTTTTTATTAATACATTCCACCCATATCTGGTACTTCATTATTATTTCCACAATTACAATTCTTTTCTTTCTTTTCTGTTACTATACTTTCTGTAGTAAGAATCATTGATGCAACACTTTCTGCATTTTCTAAAGCAGAACGAGCCACTTTTGTAGGATCTACTATTCCAGCTTTTTTCATATCAACATATTCTTCTTTTGCAGCATCAAATCCAACACCTGGTTTACTTGATTTTACTTTATCTAATACTACAGCACCTTC
>CANQEX010000023.1 GCA_947596225.1 uncultured Clostridia bacterium
CTTACGCAACCCTAACGGTTTAGCAAACCGTCCCCTTCAACCACTTGGGTAAATCTCCAAATGCTCTCAACTTAAAATATTTAAAAATGGAAGCTAAAGATTATATGCTTCCATTTAATTGGCGGAGAGGGTGGGATTCGAACCCACGGTAGGCTACAAACCTACGCCAATTTTCAAGACTGGTGCCATAAACCAACTCGACCACCTCTCCAAAAGGTGTTTCATCAACAACACATATATCTTAGCACACTTCAATTACTTTTGTCAACAAATTTTTTTATTTTTAAAATTCTTTTTTGTTACTTTTTAGTATTTACTATTTGCTTATAATATATTCTTTTCAAAATCAATTTTAAGGCATTTAAATTTAATTTTAATAAACTTTATAGGTAAATAAAAAAATGCCTTAAATTTTAAATTAATAGAAATAAAAATGAACCTCCTTGTTAAACAATTTGGGTTCATTTCATATTTAAAGATTTCTTAATTTTTTATGAAAATTTTCTATTCTTTGCAATAAAATTTTTAGTTTGTTCTGCTATTTCTATAGCATTTTTTTCTTCTTCAGATAATTGATATGCTGATTTACCTTGTTTAATAGGTTTTGCATATATGTTAGATGAGTCTGAACCATATAATCCATTTAAAACAACACCTGTATCATTTCCATCTAATAATGCTATAGCAAAACTTAAATCACTTCCTACATCTCTAAAAGCATTATATCTAACTAAACCAATTTTTTGTATACAAGAAGCTAAATCACTATCTAATTTAGTATAATATGCTTTAATCTCTGAATTATCTTTTTTTATTTCTTTAACATCTGCAAGATATTTTTTTAGCATTTCATCTAAATTTGAACCATTTCCTATTTTTTTCATAAAAGAAATATAATTTCTTTTTGTTTTAATTAGTAATATTATGTTAATTAAAACAACTAATATTAAAATTACATTTACAATAAAAGAAATTAAAAGATAATTATCTGTTTTTATTAATTCTAAAAGGTTTTCCATAAATTCACATCCTTATTTAATAAGATTTAAAATTCTTTCTAAATCATCATTCGAATTATATTGTATTATTATTTTTCCCTTTCTTTCTCCAGCATCTAATTTTACTTTTGTTCCAAAAAATCCTTGAAAAGTATTTTCTATATCTCTATATATTGGTATGTATCTATCATTCTTTTTACTTGATTTTTTTCTAACTCTCATTTTCTTTTCTGCTTCTCTTACAGAATCTCCTGATTCTATAATATATTCTGCCATTTTATATTGTCTATCTGGATCATCAATAGACATTAATGATTTACAATGACCTTCTGTTAGTTTACCCTCTAATGCTAAATTTATTACTCTTTCATCTAAATTTAATATTCTTACAGTGTTTGCTATACTACTTCTACTTTTTCCTAGTTTTTCAGCAACTTGTGCTTGAGTTAAATCATATTCATCCATTAATAATTTAATACCTCTAGCCTTTTCAATAGGATTAAGATCTTCTCTTTGTATATTTTCTATTAATGATATTTCCTTATTTTTTTGTACGTCATTATTTCTTACTATTGCTGGTATTTCTGTAAGTCCAGCTCTTTTTGATGCTCTCCATCTTCTTTCACCTGCAATTATTTCATAGTATTTATCCTTTTTACTAACAATTATAGGCTGAATAACACCATATTCTTTTATTGAAGCAGATAGCTCATCAATAGCCTCATCATCAAAGATTTTTCTAGCTTGATCTTTATTAGGCTCTATTTCATTTATGTTAAGCTTTCTTACTAAATCTTCTTCATTTTTTTCTTCAATAATTGGAGTATTAAATAATGCATCTAAACCTTTACCTAAACCAGTTTTTTTCATTGCCATAATAACTCTCCTCTCTATTCTTGATTATTTCTTATTTCATCATTTTTTAGAATTTCTTTAGTAAGTTTCTCATAAGCTCTAGCTCCTTTGGATTTTCCATCATATAAAGTAATTGGCATTCCATAACTTGGTGCTTCACTTAATTTTATGTTTCTTGGAATTACAGTTTTATATACTTTATCATCAAAATATCTTTTTACTTCCTTAACAACTTGATTTGAAAGATTTGTTCTCATATCATACATAGTAAGAACTGCACCTTCTATTTCTAAATTTTTGTTTAAGTGTTTTTTTACTAAGTTAATTGTGTTTAGGAGTTGTCCAAGACCTTCTAAAGCAAAATATTCACATTGTACAGGAATTAATACAGAATCAGAAGCAGTAAAAGCATTTAAAGTAATTAATCCTAATGATGGTGGACAATCAATTATTATAAAATCATATTCATCTTTTATTACATCTATTTTTTCTTTTAATCTCTGCTCTCTAGACATTTGTGAAACAAGCTCCACTTCAGCACCTGCTAGACTCATATTAGAAGGACATACTTTTAATTTTTTTATATCTGTATCTTGTAATGTTGACTCAATATCTACATCATTAATTAATACATCATATAATGAATTTTCTGCATCTTTTTCTAAGCCTAAACCACTAGATGCATTACCTTGAGGATCTGCATCTATTAGCATTACTTTTTTTCCTCTTTTTGCCAATATACTACTTATATTTACTGCTGTTGTAGTTTTTCCTACACCACCTTTTTGGTTTGCAACTGATATTATTCTACTCAAAGTAAACCCTCCTTTTTTACCATATAATAATATAAAAAATTTATAAATATGTCAATTCATTTTAAGCAAATTAACAAAAAAAATGTTGCACATGCAACATTTTTATATAAGTGGCTCTTTTAGTGGTTTTCCTTTACCTCTTGGGTATATTTTTGGAGTATTTTTTATTTTTTTTATAATAATTATATTTCTTTCAATTTCTTTATTTATATTAAAATTTTCTATCTTTTCTATTTTACCTCCTAAAAGATTTATAGCTTTATTAGCATTATTTAATTCTTCTTGATAACTTGGCCCTTTCATACATATTGCTATACCATCAATCTTTAAAAAAGGTAACATATATTCTAAGATTGTAGAAAAATTTGAAACAGCTCTTGTTACAGCTACATCATACTTTTCTCTATAATTTATATTATTTGCTAAATCTTCAGCTCTAGTATGAATTATTTCTATATTATTTAAATTAATTTTTGAAACTAAATCTTTTACGACATTTAATTTTTTATTGACAGAATCAATTAAAGTAAATTTTTTATCTTCATTAATTATTTTTAAAGGAACACCAGGAAAACCTCCTCCTGTTCCTATATCTATAATTTTTTCTTTTCCTTGTAAATACTGGTTTATAAGAAGTGAATCTACAAAATGTTTCACGATAAACATTTTTTCATCTGTAATTGAGGTTACATTTACTTTATCATTCCATTCTAGTATTCCAATCATATATTTATAGAAATATTCTATTTTATTTTCATTTATATTAATATTATTTTTTTGAATTTCTTCAAAAAAAACTTTTTTAAATTCTTCAAAATTCATTTTCTTATCCTTTAACTATATATTTCCATCCTGGTTGCCAACTTTTTGTTTTCCTCCAATCATTTTCAATAGCTTCATTCCAACTTATCCCTTCTGTAATAACTTGAAATGCTAACTGAGGTGCTTTATGTGCAACAATAGCTACATTTTTTTCATTATAATTATCAAGTAAATATTTACAAAAACTTCTAATTCTAGCCTCAACATCAATTAATGATTCTCCATTTGGAAATTTATTTTTAATATGCTCTTCATATTTTACTAATTTACTATCTTTGCCATTTAAATCTCCATAATTACATTCCCTTAGTCTTTTATCAGCTATTTGCTTTACATCATTTTTAAATATAATATTTGCAGAATCTATTGCTCTTTTTAAATCTGATGAAAAAACAATATCAAATTCATTTATATTAATTAAATTTCTTAATTCTTTAGCTTGTTTAATTCCTTTTTCTGATAATTCTCCATCCAAATTTCCTGTAGCTTTATTTTCTAAATTATCAGTAGTAGTTCCATGTACAAAATAAGTTATATTAACCATATTTATCTCCTATTTTTCTTTAATTGTTCTAAATATATTAAAAGCACTGATATATCCGCTGGAGAAACTCCTGAAATTCTAGATGCTTGACCTATTGAATAAGGTTTATATTTATTTAATTTTTGTCTTGCTTCTAACCTTATTCCTTTTATTTTACTATAATCAATATCATCAGGTAAATATTTTTTTTCTAATTTTTTAAAACCTTCAACTTGTTTCTCTTGCATTTTTATATATCCATCATACTTTATCATAATTTCCACTTCTTCTGTTATTTGTCTATCTAATTCTGGTCTATCTTTATCCAATACTTCCAAAGATTTATATGTAAGTTCTGTTCTTTTTAAAAGTTCTGAAAGTTTCATTCCAGCTGTAATTTCAGTTGTTCCTTGTGATTTTAAAAATTCATTTGTCTGTTTATTTGGCTTGATATTTGTGTTTTTTAATCTTTCAATTTCTTTTTCAATTTTTTCTTTTTTATCTAAAAATTTATTATATCTTTCATTAGAAATTAAACCTATTTCATGACCTATTTCTGTTAATCTCAAATCTGCATTATCTTGTCTTAATAATAACCTATATTCAGCTCTTGAAGTCATCATTCTATATGGCTCTGCTGTACTTTTAGTAACAATATCATCAATCAAAACCCCTATATAGGCTTGAGATCTATCTAATATTAAAGGATTTTTTCCTTTTATTTTCAAACTAGCATTTATACCAGCAATTAAGCCTTGACTCGCAGCTTCTTCATATCCTGAAGTTCCATTTATTTGACCAGCAAAAAACATTCCACTTATATTTTTTAATTCCAAAGAACTTTTTAATTGAGAAGGCTCTATAGCATCATATTCTATAGCATATGCAGGTCTTGTAAATTCTGCATTTTCAAGACCAGGAAGGGTTCTATACATTGCTATTTGAACATCTTCTGGAAGTGATGAACTCATTCCTTGTATATACATTTCTTCAGTATCTAACCCTACTGGTTCAACAAAAATTTGGTGTCTTTCCTTATCTGCAAATCTAACAACTTTATCTTCAATAGAAGGACAATATCTAGGTCCAGTTCCCTCTATTACACCTGCATACATTGGTGATCTATGTAAATTTTTTCTAATAATATCATGTGTTCTTTCATTTGTATATGTAAGCCAACAAGGAACTTGCTTAAAATCAGTTATTTTATCTTCAAAAGAAAATGGAACTATATCTTTATCACCTTCTTGAATTTCCATTTTAGAAAAATCTATACTTTTTTTGTTAATTCTAGCAGGAGTTCCTGTTTTAAATCTTTGCAATTCAATTCCTAAATTTTTTAGACATTCAGATAATTTATTAGCAGCTGAAACACCATCTGGCCCACTCTCATAAGAAGTTTCACCTATAAATATTTTTCCTTTTAAATATGTACCTGTAGCTAATATTACACAATCTACATCATAAATTGTTCCTAAATTAGTTTCTACAGATTTAATTTTTCCATCTTCTACTTTTATATCTACTATTTCTGCTTGCTTTAAAAATAAATTTTCTTGTTTTTCTAATGTGTGTTTCATTTCCATTTGATATTTTTTTCTATCTGCTTGAGCTCTTAATGAATGTACAGCTGGCCCTTTTGAGGTATTAAGCATTCTTAATTGAATCATTGTTTTATCAATGTTTTTACCCATTTCTCCACCCAAACTATCTATCTCTCTTACAAGATGACCTTTTGATGTTCCTCCTATATGAGGATTACATGGCATATTAGCTATACATTCTAAACTTATCGAAAACAATAATGTTTTCATACCCAATCTAGCTGCAGCAAGAGCTGCTTCACAACCAGCATGTCCTGCACCTATAACAGCTATATCATATTTTCCTGCATTATATTTCATTTTTTTCTCCTACCATTAGTCTTAAATTCCCTATTTTAAAGGACTTTTTATAAAATGTTCTATGTAGAACATTTTTATTTTCCTAAACAAAATTTAGAAAAAATTTCATTAATAACATCTTCAGTAACACTCTCTCCTGTAATTTTTCCAAGTTCTTCTAAAATTTCTTTTAAATTACTTGAAATAATATCTATTGGCATACCTTTTTTTATAGTATCTATACTATCTTTTAAATATTTTCTTGCATTAATTATCAAATTTTTATGACGTACATTAGATACTATTGTTTCTCCGCTTGTTCCAATTTCTTTCAAATTAAATATTTTTGAAATTTCTTCATATAATTTTTCTATTCCAGCTTGAGTTTTTGTTGAAATTTCAATCATCGGTTTTTTTAACTTTTCTAATCTTTTAATATCTATTTTTCTATTATTTAAATCAATTTTATTTAGTAAAATTATTGCATTTTTATCTTCTAAAATATTTAAAATTTCATTATCTTCATCATTTAATTCTTTAGATATATCAAATATTGCTATAACTATATCACTTTTTTTAGCAATATCTAATGCTTTTTTTACTCCAATTTTTTCAACTTCATCACTTGAATTTCTAATTCCTGCAGTATCTATTATTTTTAAAGGAATTCCATCTATTGAAATAAATTCTTCTATTGTATCTCTTGTTGTTCCTTCAATATCAGTTACGATAGCTCTTTCCTCATCTAAAATAAGATTTAATAAAGATGACTTTCCTGCATTTGGCCTTCCAATAATTGCAACACTAATTCCATCTCTTAATATTTTACCATTATAAAAACTTTTTTCTAAATTATCTAATATTTTATCTACTTTATCTAAAGTCTTTAAAATTTTATTATTTGTAACTTCTTCTAAATCATATTCTGGATAGTCTATAGTTACCTCTATATCAGCTAATACAGATATCAAAACACTCCTTATTTCTTTTATTTTTTGAGACAAATTTCCATCTAATTGCTCCAAAGAAATTTTTGCTTCTTTTTCTGTTTTTGCATTAATAACATCTATAACAGCTTCTGCTTGAGATAAATCTATTCTACCATTTAAAAAAGCTCTTTTTGTGAATTCTCCTGGTTCGGCAACCTCTGCCCCATTTTTTATACATAAATCTAATATTTTATTCATTATAACAATTCCACCATGAGAATTTATTTCACACATATTTTCAGAAGTATAACTTTTTGGGGCTTTAAAATATGAAACCAAAACTTCATCTATAATTTCATTATTTTCAACAATCATTCCATATTTAATAGAATATCCTTTTATTTCATCTATATTTTTTTTATTTTTTGCTTTAAATACTTTATCTAATATTTTAAAACAATCATCTCCACTCATTCTAACAATTCCAATTCCCCCAACGCCTGGAGCTGTAGAAATTGCTGCAATAGTTTTACTCATTATTATTAAACCTTCTTTTTTATATTTTTTAAAAATCAGGTATTATTATATCATAGTATACATAATTATGCAAGAAAACAAAAAAAATAACAGTCCTATAAAACTGTTATTTCTAATATTTATTTTAGTGAAACTACAACCTTTCTATATGGCTCTTCTCCTATACTGTGAGTTTTTACTTTTGAATTTTCTTGTAGTTTTGTATGAATTATTTTTCTCTCATATGCTGTCATTGGCTCTAAAGTTATGGATTTTTTTGTTTTTATAACTGTTCCAGCTATTTTAGTAGCCAAATTTTGTAAATCTTTTTCTCTTTTTTCTCTAAAGCCACTAATATTTAGTACAACTTTAGATCTTTCTTTGCTTGATTTAGATACAATATTTGTTAGTATAGTTTGAATACTATTTAAAACTTCTCCCCTATACCCTATTAAATATCCTGTATCATCACCATCAATATTAACTTTTACTAACCCATCTTCTTCTTTTACATCATATTTTAAAGTTTTATTGTTTGGTAGTTTACTGATAAAATCTTTTAAAAATTTATTAATTTGTTGTATTGCTTCTGTATTATCTACCTTTTCTAATTTTTGTGAAGTTTTAGATTTTGGTTTATTTTCATTATTTTCTACATTTTCTTTTAGTTTCATCTCAACCTTTACAACTCTTGGTGTTAATATACTAAAAAAACTTCTTTTTTCTTCTGAATCTAAAATTTTAATATCTACTTTATTTTTAGATACTTTTAATTCCTTTAAACCTTTTTCAATAGCTTCTGTTGATGTTTTTCCTTCAAAAACATATACTTTACTATCCATTTTTATTCCTCCTCTTCTTTAAAATGCTTATCTACATATACTCTTTCACCTATCATTAGTAAATTACTAACTAACCAATATAATGCTAGTCCTAAAGGTGCTACAAGAGCAATACTTACTGTCATTATTGGCATCATTACAGTCATTTGTTTGTTCATTTCTGTCATCATATCTTCTTCAGCAATATTATCTTTATTTTCTTGCTTTTCTTCTTTATTTTCTTCTTTATCTTCTTCTTTTCCAGATTTTTTATTTAAAGCCATAGTTAATCTTGTTGATAATATTGAAGTAAATACATATAAAACTGGAATTATATAAACTCTTATATCTTTATAATTTTGAACTGGTATATCACTTAAATCTAAACCTAAGAAATTCATATTTATCTTAACTTCATCATCTTTTTGCGCCATTTTTTTAATTATTTCAATTTCTTTATATGCTGAATTTGAAACTTCAGAAGAATAAGAATTAATTTTATCTGCATCTATATGTTTCATATATGTTAATGGGCTTCTTACTAATAAAAATACAGATATAACAATAATCATTTGAACAATTGAGGTTAAACAACCACTAAAAGGACTCATATTTTCTCTTTTATATAAATCCATTAATTCTTGACTTTGTCTTACTGTATCATTACTGTATTTATCTTGTATTTCCCTTACTTTTTCTTGCATTTTTGCCGTTTTCTTCATAGTTCTTTGTTGTTTTATTGAAATTGGTAACATTACTAATTTTAAAATAATTGTAAAAATAATTATAGCTACACCATAATTATTTACAAAATTATAAATAAAATTTAATATATAGCCAAAAACATTTGCTAAAATTTTCATAAAATTATCCCCCTATTTTAATGGATCATAGCCTCCTTTAGAAAAAGGATTACATTTTAGAATCCTCTTTATTCCTAAAAAACAGCCTTTCAATGATCCATATTTATCTATTGCTTGTTTAGTATATTCAGAACAAGTTGGATAAAATTTACAATTTGTTTTTAATCTAGGTGAAATTTTATTTTGATAAAATTCAATTAGTTTTATTAAAAACATTTTCATTTTAATCCTCCAACAAGTTCGCTTTTTTCAATGTTCTTAAGAAATTTTTTTCAATATCTTTAAAACAAATTTCTTCTAAATTTTTTTCTTTATTTATTACAATTAATATATTGTAGCCTTTTTTTATTCTATTTTCTAAATTCTTATAGTTTTCTCTTATTAATCTTTTAATTCTATTTCTTTTTACAGCTTTCCCCTGTTTTCTAGAAATTGCTATTCCTAATTTATTAATATTTTTTTTGCTTTCTTTTATATATATATGAATAAATTCACCATAATAAAATTTTCCCTTTGAAAAAAGATTTTTAAATTCATAATTTTTCTTAATCATTATTGTATTTTTCATAATAATTCTTCCTTTCTAAATCTTTTTTCCCTAAGCATTATACAGATATACAATATAATTATAATATAAAAAAGGGCGGTATATTGCCCTCTTTAAAATTAAACAGTAATTTTTTTTCTTCCTTTATTTCTTCTTGCTTTTAAAACACTTCTTCCAGCTCTTGTTTGCATTCTTTTTCTAAAACCATGAACTTTATTTCTTTGTCTTTTTTTTGGTTGGTAAGTTCTTTTCATTTTGCACCTCCTAATTTATATAAATTTTATTTTTTATCTAATTTTTTTGAAATAAATATTTTATTTATCCACAAGTAATATAGATTATACTATACAAAGTAAAAAAAAGTCAAGTAATTCATTAAATTTATAGTTTTTTTCTTATTTTTATAAAATTTATTTTTATTAAATTTTAACTTGATATTTAAAAATATTTTTGATATTATATGGACATAAATGACAAAAGATAATAAAAGTTTTCCACATATTGTTTATAAAAAAAAGTTTTATTTTTCAATACTTTTATAAATTAATGTGGAAAACTATGTGGATAAAACACTTTAGAAAGGATGGTTTTCTAATAATAATGTATACAGACAAAAATGATTTACTTACAAAAGCTAAAGATCTTTTAAAAGAAAATATGACATCCATTTCATATTCTACTTGGATTAAAGATTTAGAAATAAAATCAATAAATGATAACAAAATTGTTTTAGTTGCAGTTTCAAAAATACAAAAAGATGCTATAGAAACTAGATTATTTTCAAAAGTTACAGATACATTTAATTTTATTACTAATAAAAATTGTAAAATAGAAATTATTGAAAAAAATGAAAATAATTATGAAGAAGAATTTGTAGAAGAAAATAATTCTTTTTTAAATACTGAAAATTATAGTAAAACTTTCTTAAATCCTAAATATACTTTTGATAATTTTGTTATAGGAAACAACAACAAATTTGCTCAAGCCGCAGCTTTAGCAGTTTGTGAATCTCCATCATCTGCATATAATCCTTTGTTCATTTATGGTGGTGTAGGATTAGGAAAAACTCATTTAATGCATGCAATAGGAAATAAGATGATAAAAGATAATCCCAATACTAAAATTTTATATGTAACCTCTGAACAATTTATTAATGAATTAGTAAATTCACTTATGGATGCTAATTATAAAAATGAATTATTTAGAAAAAAATATAGAGATATAGATGTACTATTAATTGATGATATACAATTTTTAGGAGGGAAGAGGGCAGGCCAAGAAGAATTTTTTCATACTTTTAATGCTCTTCATCAAAATGGTAAAAAAATAATAATTTCTAGTGATAATTTGCCTAGAGATATACCTTTATTAGAAGAAAGATTAAAAACTAGATTTGAATGGGGAGTACTAGCTGATATTTCAATGCCTGATTATGAAACCCGTCTAGCAATATTAAGAAAAAAAGTACAAGCAGAAAAAATAATAATAGAAGATCATATTTTATCTGTTATAGCTACAAAAATAGAGTCAAATATTCGTGAATTGGAAGGAGCTTTAAATAAAATTGTTGCATATGCTTCCTTAACACATAGTCCAATAACAATAGAAATAGCAGAAAAAGCTATAAATGATATAGTTCTTCAAAATGAAAAAATTCTTTCTGCAGATTACATACAAGAAGTTGTTGCTAAATATTTTAATATAGATAAAAAAGATTTAATATCTACAAAAAGATCTAATGATATTGTTTTTCCAAGACAAATAGCTATGTATCTTTGTAGAAATGTTGCAAATCTTCCATTAGCAAAAATAGGAACAGCTTTTAATAAAAAAGATCATACTACAGTTATTCATGCCGTAAAAAAAATAGAACAAGATATAAAGGAAAAAACAAATACAAAATTAATTGTGGAAAGTGTGAAAAATATTTTACAAGATTCAAATTAATTGTATTATAAATAAAAAATAAAATTAATAAAAAAGGATGTTTTACAAACATATTTTTTACAAAAGAAAGCTATTAATACTTACGGAACAGCTTAAAAAGTTTTACACAAAATTGTGTGAACATTTATAAAAAACAATGTTAATAACTATCAATTCACAAATGATATTAAATATTGTGGATAAAAATAAATTTTATTCACATATTTTTGCACATAGGTTTTGTTAGGGAAATAGATACTTACAGAAGTTTTCCACTAAATTAACACTACCTATAACTAAGACTACTATTTATATTATATTTATTAAAGGAGAAAAAAATGAAAGTTATTTGTGAAAAAGAAAAAATCCTTAAAGGTATTATTTCCGTTATAAATGGTGTTGCTACAAAAACAACAATGCCTATATTAGAGGGAATACTTATTCAAACAAATGATAACGAATTAAAATTAACATCCTATGATTTAGAAATAGGAATAGAATATATTTTAGAAGCAGAAATAAAAGAACAAGGAAATACAGTTGTTAATGCAACTATGTTTAGTGAGATTATAAAAAGATTACCTTCATCCGAAATAAAACTTACTATAAATGAAAATAATTTATTAGAAATAGAATGTGAAGGCTCTCTTTATAAACTTGCTACTATGAACCCAGATGAATTTCCAGAATTACCTAAAATTAATGTTAATAATTCTATAGAAATAGAACAAACAACATTAAAAAATATGATAAGAAAAACAATATTTGCTGTTAGTACAGAAGAAAATAGACCAATATTTACAGGTTGTTTATTTGAAGTAACAGAAAATAAATTAAATGTTGTTGCAGTAGATGGATATAGATTAGCAATAAAAAGTAATGTATTAAATGAAAATTCAAATAATTTTAGTAGTGTTATTCCAGGAAAAACTCTAAATGAAGTAAATAAAATAATTTCTGATTCTTTTGATACTGTAAAAATAGGAATTGCTAGAAATCAAGCTTTATTTGAAATGGAAAATTGTAAAATAGTAACAAGACTTTTAGATGGAGAATTTTTAAAATATTCTAATACAATTCCACAAAATTGGGATACAAGAATTAAAGTTAATAAAAATAATATACAAAATTGTTTTGAAAGAATTTTATTAATATCTGCTTCATCAATAGAAAAAGAAAAGAAATATCCTGTAAGAATAAAAATAGAAATTGGAAAAGTAACAATTTCTTGTGCAAATCAAACTGGTGATGCAAAAGAAGAAATATTTGTTGAAACAGAAGGAAAAGAATTAGAGATAGGATTTAATCCAAGATTTTTCTTAGATGCTCTAAAAGCAATAGATGATGAAGAAGTTTATATAGAATTTGGAACAAATAGATCACCTTGCATTATAAAACCTATAGAAGATGGAGATTATATATATATGATATTACCAATTAAAATGAAAGATTAATTATCCACAAAAAATAACAAAATGTGAAAAAGGGGAGATAAAAAATGCCAGAATTTTTAGAAAATTTTATAAAAAAAGTTACAGATATATTTTATGAAATTTCGAAAAAATTTGATAATATTTCAGATAAAATATATGAACAAACAGGTAAAAAAATAAATATAGGTTATATTGTAATAGGAATATTATTAGTTTTATTTACATTTACAATGGTTAAAATGATTTTAGGATGGGTTAGTGGATTTTTATTTGGTGAATAATTATGTATATAGATAAAATTATATTAGAGAATTTTAGAAACTATGAAAAACAACAAATAAATTTTAATAAAAATATAAATATAATATATGGAAATAATGCACAAGGGAAAACAAATTTAATAGAATCAATATTTTTATGTGCATATGGAAAATCTTTTAGAGCCAAAAAAGAAACAGAATTAATAAAATTTAGTAAAGAAAATGCAAGTATAGAAGTTTTTTATGATAAAACAGATAGAAAAGGAAAAATAAAAGCAGAGATAAAAGATAAAAAGACTTTCTTTTATAATGGAATAAAACAAAATAAAATAAGTGATATAGTTGGTAAAATAAATGTAGTAATTTTTACTCCAGATGATATAGATATAATAAAATCTGGTCCAGGAAAAAGAAGAAAATTTTTAGATATGATGATAAGTTCTCTAAAGCCTAATTACATACATTTATTAAATACTTACAATAAAATATTAGAACAAAGAAATAATTATTTGAAACAAATAAAATTTGAAAATAAAAATATATCAATGTTAGATATATGGGATGAGCAATTAGCAGAATATTCTTTTAAAATATATGAATATAGAAAATATTTTATAGAAAAAATTTCAGAAAAGATAGAAAGTATCCACAATTTAATAGCAAAATGTGGAAAAGAAGATATAAAAATAAAATATATTTCTAATAGTAAAGATCAAAAATCTTTTTTAGAAAACTTAAAGAAAACACAATCTATTGATATAAATAGAGGATATACTTCTACAGGAATACATAGAGATGATTTTATAATATACATAAATTCAAAACCAATTTCTATTTTTGGTTCACAAGGACAACAAAGAACAGCAATTCTTACATTAAAACTTTGTGAATTAAATATAGTAAAAGAAGAAATAGGAGAAAGTCCAATTTTACTATTAGATGATTATATGTCTGAATTAGATGAAAAAAGAAGAAAAAGTTTTTTAGAAAATATAAAAGGTAATCAAGTTATTATAACTTGTACAGATAAAATAGAATTAAAAAATGAAAGTTCTATTTTTTATGTTGAAAATGGAATTTGCGAAATTGATAAGCAAAACTAGGAGGAAGAAATGGAAAAATTTGAACATGAGTATAATGCAGATCAAATACAAGTTTTAGAAGGTCTAGAAGCTGTAAGAAAAAGACCTGGTATGTATATTGGTAGTGTTTCTGTAAGAGGATTACATCATCTAGTATATGAAATAGTAGATAATGCAGTTGACGAAGCATTAGCTGGATATTGTAAAAATATTAAAGTTACAATAGAACCAGGAAATATAATTTGTGTTGAAGATGATGGTAGAGGAATACCAGTAGATAAACATGCAAAAACAGGATTATCTGCTGCAGAAACAGTTTATACAGTTTTACATGCAGGAGGAAAATTTGGTGGAGATAGTGGATATAAAGTATCAGGAGGTCTTCATGGAGTTGGTGCATCTGTTGTAAATGCTTTATCTGAATGGACAGAAGTTACTATCCAAAGAGATGGTGGAATTTATGAAATGAAATTTGAAAGAGGAAAAACTATAAAAACTCTTGAAAAAATTGGAACTTCAGATAAAACTGGAACAAAAGTAAGATTTTTAGCTGATTCCACTATTTTTGAAACATTAGAATATGAATATGATGTTTTGGAAAATAGATTTAGAGAAATGGCTTTCTTAACAAAAGGATTAAATATAGAATTAGAAGATTTAAGAAATGAAGTTCCTAGAACTGCAAAGTTTTGTTTTGAAGGTGGATTAGTATCTTTTGTTGAATACTTAAATAAAAATAAAGAAAAATTGCATCCAACACCTATTTATATAGAAAAAGAAGGAGAATATCCTGTTGAAATATCAATACAATATACAACAAGTTATTCTGAAAATATTTATACATTTGTTAATAATATTAATACAATAGAAGGTGGAACTCATTTAGAAGGTTTTAAAAGAGCTTTAACAAAGGTATTTAATGATTATGCTAGAGAAAAAGGAATTTTAAAAGAAAAAGATGCTAATCTTGTTGGTGATGATATAAGAGAAGGAATAACAGCAGTTATTTCTGTAAAAGTTAAAGAACCTCAATTTGAAGGACAAACTAAAACAAAACTTGGAAATAGTGAAGTTACAGGAATTGTTCAATCAATGGTAAATGAACATTTAGGAAATTTCTTAGAAGAAAATCCAAATATAGCAAAAGCTATTCTTGAAAAATGTATTAGTGCAGCAAGAGCAAGAGAAGCTGCTAGAAAAGCAAGAGAATTAGTTAGAAAGAAAAATTCATTAGAAACAGCTACTCTTCCTGGAAAATTAGCTGATTGTAGTAGTAAAATAGCAGATGAATGTGAAGTATATATAGTTGAGGGAGATTCAGCTGGAGGAAGTGCAAAACAGGGGAGAGATAGAAAATTTCAAGCAATATTACCACTTTGGGGTAAAATGCTTAATGTAGAAAAAGCTAGAGCTGATAAAATATATGGAAATGATAAATTAAATCCAGTTATACTTGCTATAGGAGCTGGAATTGGAAATGAATTTGATATAACAAAAATAAGATATGGTAAAGTAATAATAATGGCAGATGCTGATGTTGATGGTGCACATATTAGAACATTATTATTAACATTTTTCTTTAGATATATGAGACCTTTAATAGAAAATGGAAATGTATATCTTGCTCAACCACCTTTATATAAATTTTCTAAAAAAGGAATGGAAGATTTATATTGGTATGAAGATGATATGACTGGAGCCTTCAAAATTCTAGAAGAAAGAGGAGTTGACAGAGACCAAGTTGGTATTCAAAGATACAAAGGTTTAGGTGAAATGAACCCAGAGCAACTTTGGGAAACTACTATGAACCCTGAAACTAGAATTTTAGTTAAAGTTACAATGGATGATGCAATATCTGCAGATGAAACATTTACATTACTTATGGGAGATGAAGTAAATCCTAGAAGAGAATTTATTGAAAAAAATGCTAAATATGTAAAAAATCTTGATATATAATGATAAGCCATAAAGAAAATTCTTTATGGCTTTATCATGCAATAAAACTTATATTAACTTTCAGCTAAGACTAATATACATAACAGTCTAACCTAATATATATTGCTATATAAATAAGCTATAAGCCACATATATTAATCATTTGCCAGACCACAAATCCACTCGAAATAGCTATCTTCATCCTTTGAGGACTATAAATAACCACTTTTGAATAAAAGTGTAATCACGATTTAAAATATATTACATACTTTTCAAACCCCTTATAAAAAAGAAGGAACTATCAAGCATATAATATATTCTTTGTAACCAACATAAAATACTAAGAAGTACTTCCCAATATTTTATATCTTAACTCGATCTTTAATTACTAGTAAATAATTTTATTAAAATTATTTACCAATAATTAAACTCTAAATTAGGCTAATATAAATCTTATAAAATTATTATAATCATTTAAAAAATTTTTATTCAAATAAAAAAATGTAATTTTTTCCAGTAAATTAATAAAATCTTAATATTTTCTCTATTTTTTCTTAATAATAATTTGATATAATGAATTCACAAAAAAAGAAAAGGTTGTGGAAAAATGTATAATATTTTAGTTTGTGATGATGAAAAAGAAATTGTAAAAGCAATAGAAATTTATCTTACAAAAGAAGGATATAATGTTTTAAAAGCTTATGATGGAGAAGAAGCATTAAAAATTCTAAAAAATAATACGATACATTTAATAATTTTAGATATAATGATGCCAAAAAAAGATGGAATAGAAACATTAAATGAAATAAGATGCTCAAATTCAATACCTGTAATAATGTTATCTGCAAAATCTGAAGATGAAGATAAAATACAAGGGTTAAATTTAGGTGCTGATGATTATGTAACAAAACCATTTAATCCTTTAGAGTTAATAGCAAGAGTAAATTCAGGTATTAGAAGATATACAAAACTTGGAAATTTTAAAGAAAATAAAGATGAAAAAATTTACTATACAGGAGATTTATTTTTAAATGATAATTTAAAAACAGTAACAGTAGAAGGAAAAAATGTAAAATTAACTCCAACAGAATATAATATTTTAAAATTTTTAATAAAAAATAAGGGAATTGTTTATTCAATAGATCAAATATATGAAAATGTTTGGGAAGATGAAGCATATTGTGCAGAAAATATAATTGCTGTTCATATAAGACATATTAGAGAAAAAATTGAAATAAATCCAAAAGAACCAAAATATTTAAAAGTTATTTGGGGAATAGGTTATAAAATTGAAAAAATAGATTAAAGAGGGGATAAAAAATGAAAGAGAGTAAAATATTAAAAATATTAAGTTATATTTTAATACCAATACTTATTTTAATAATTGTAATTAGTGTCTTTTATGAAATAGCAAACAAAGAAATTAAAGAATTTAATGAAAGTAAAACTGAAAATTTTTTTGAAAGTGATACTTTTTTAAGTATTTATATGAATAGATTAGCAAATGAATGTAATAATTTAATTCATGCTAATAATTCATATAATAGTATAGAAGATGGGGAATATAAAATTTGTTATTCTAATAAACATTGGTTTTATGATAATTATAATTTAAAAGATTATTACTATATAATTATTTATAATAATTTAGTATTAACAAATGTAGAATTAACCACAGATACTAATTCTGTTGAAGAAATTAAAAATTATATAGAAAATCAAGATAGTCAAAAAGCAAATTTTATAAATGGAGAAGTTTTTGCAAATTCAGAATTAATTTCAAATAAAGCACTTCAATATTTTGGAAATTTTGAAGATAGATATTATACGTTGGTTGAAAGTACAGAAACAGAAGATTCTATTACTGAATATTCTGATATTAGGGAATATCATGATGTTAATATTCAAAATTATCAAATATTTACCTCTTATAAAGAGGAGTTAATAGAAAATAAAACTAATTCAGATATATTTATTGAAAAATTAATTAATGATTTATCAAAATATGAACAAATATTTTTAATTGCTATGCCGATAAGTTCAGTATTACTATTAATTATATTAATATACCTAATTATTTCCATAGGCCATACTAAAGGAAAAGAAGGAATAGATTTAAATGATTTTGATAAAATACCAATAGAAATTACTTTATCAATAACATTTTTAATTTTATTTTTAATTATGTTAATAGTGGATTTCGCTTATATAAACAAGATAGACAATTATAAAAGTAATATAAGTATAATTTTAACTGTATATTTAAGTTCATATATGCTAATATTAGCAAATATAGTTACAATCATAAAAAGAATAAAAGCAAAGAAAATTATAGAAACAAGTTATATATGTAAAATTTGCAGATGGTTTTATAAGAAAATAAAAAGTTTATTAAAAATTATAAAGAAAGAATATATTAATTTAAAAAATTCATGGTCTATAACAGTTAAATTTACAATTTTTGTATTAACAACAGGAATAATAGGAATTTTTCTAATATTGCTTTTTGGACCAATAGGGATAGCTATAGATTTGGGAATAGCAATATATTTACTATATGAATTTTTGAAGAAAATAATATGTTATAAAAAAATCGAAAATCATTTAAAAGAAATGTATGATGGAAATCATGAACAAAAATTAAATTTAAAGGATTTTGGTAAAGAATTTAAAGATATTATAAATTATATTAATGATATTTCAAGAGGTTTTGAAAATGCAATACAAGAAGGGATAAAATCTGAAAGATTAAAAACAGAATTAATAACAAATGTTTCACATGATATAAAAACGCCATTAACTTCAATAATAAATTATGTTGATTTGTTAAAAAAGGAAGAATTAAATAATGAAAAAGAAAAAGAATATGTTGAAATATTAGATAATAAATCTCAAAGATTAAAAAAATTAATAGAAGATTTAGTAGAAGCCTCAAAAGCATCTTCTGGAAATGTAAAACTAAATATAGAAAAAATAAATATAAATGAACTTATAAAACAATCTACAGGGGAATTTGAAGATAAATTTAAAAATAAGAATTTAGATATTATAACATCTATTCCTAAAGAAATTTTATATATTAATGCTGATAATAGATATATGTATAGAATTATTGAAAATTTATTTAGCAATATTTCAAAATATGCTTTAGATAATTCAAGAGTATATATAGATGTAAAAAAAGAATTCGATAAAGTAAAAATAGATGTGAAAAATATATCAAAAGAAAAATTAAATATATCAGCAGATGAACTTATGCAAAGATTTGTAAGAGGTGATAAATCAAGAAATACAGAGGGATCTGGACTAGGAATTTCGATTTCAAAAAGCTTGACAGAAATACAAAATGGAATATTTGATTTACAAATAGATGGAGATTTATTTAAAGTGCATTTAGAATTTGATATTATTAATTAAAAAAGGGGTGCTTTCTGGTAGCACCCCTTTTTGATGAGACTCAATTTTCAAGTGCTAATACAGCCACTTTTATTTTTGAGCCGTTTACACGATACTCTCCAACAAAACCATTCTCTTTTCCAAGAATACACTGAGCTAACGGTGCCTCTACAAAAAGAAGACCATCAGACAATAAATCAGAAGGATTGCTAGTAATTTTTAAAAAATAGTCTTCAAAGTCATCTTCAGAGAAGGTAAGTTGAAGGTGCACTTTTGAGCCAATCTGAATAAGATTAGCATTTTCAAGAGGCTTTTCTTTTGTTACCGTCCGATAGTTACTAGAAATTTTCGAATTGGAACTCATAAGACATACCTCCTAAAAATAAAACACGTTAACAAGTTACAACAGCATTATAGCATAATAATGAGTCAAAATCAATAATTTATAAAAAAGCATTGACTTCACAAAAAAAGTGTTGTATTATAATTAAAATTGAAAAGAAAGGAGAGAATAATATAAAAAAAGAAAAATCAACAAAAGAGTGGCTACCATTTGATAAAGTCCTCGAAAATGGAATTATTATTAGAAAAAATTCTTATATAAAAATTTTAAAGATAATTCCAATTAACTATGATTTAAAATCTAATTTAGAAAAAGAAGCTATTTTAAATTCTTATAAGTTATTTTTAAAAACTTGTGATTTTAATATTCAAATACTTATTCAAAGTAAAAAAGAAAATTTATCAAAACATTTTTATAATCTAAAACAAATTTCCGAAAAAGAAGAAAATAAAAAAATAAAAGAAATATCAGAAAAATATATTGAATTTATAAAAAGTAAAAATGAAGAAAATAAGTCATCTTCTAAGAATTTTTATATTGTAATTAAATATGATTTTGAAACAAATTCAAAAGAAGAGAAATTAAATCAAAATATAGCTATTAATTATTTAAATGAATGTTATTTTAAAATCAAAGAAACATTATCAAGATGTGGAAATATTATTTATGATATTAATTCAAAAAAAGAATCAGAGCAAATTTTAATTTCGTTTTTTAATCCAATAAATAGAGAAAATTAAATAAAAGGAAGTGATAATATAGAAGATTTTTATAAAGGAACTTTAAATTCAAAAGATAAAATGGCACCAAGTTATATAAATAATAAAAATCCAAAATATTTAGAAATAGATGGTAAATTTTATTCTGGAATTTTAATAATAGATTATTATAGAGAGTATTCTGATATTATTTTTAAAAACTTAATAAATACAAATGTTAATATGAATATTTCTTGTTTTTATGAAAAGCAAGATACATATAAAACTATAAAAGATTTAACATATTTTATTGGAAATGTAGGAGTAGATTTAAAATCTGGAAATACAAATAGAGAAGATATTGATATTGCAGCATACACTTATAGTGATGCAAAATATATTAGAAAAGAGATGCAAGTAAATAATGAAGAATTATATTTTTTATATACATATGTAAATATTGTATCTGACACAGAAAAAGAAATGGAAAGAAATTTAAACAAAATAGAAGGAATACTTCAAGCATCTGGAATGATGACAAGAAAAGGAAATTTTAGACAAGAACAAATTTATATGTCATGTTTACCTTTGATGAATAATGAAAATGATATTAAAAATATTTCAAGAAGAAATATTTTAAGTAATGGTTTAATAGCAACATATCCTTTTATTTCATCTAGTATATATGATGAAGATGGTATTTTTATTGGAACAAATATATATAATAATTCAATGATTTTAGTAGATAGATTTAATAAAGAAAAATATAAGAATGCTAATATGTGTATTTTTGGTACAAGTGGAGCTGGTAAGTCTTTTTACACGAAACTTTTAATTTTAAGATATAGAATTTTAGGATTAGACCAATATATTATAGATCCAGAAAGAGAATATGAAAAAATTTGTAAAAATTTAGATGGAGTTTGTATAAAATTTGGACCATCATCTAACTATTATATAAATGTTTTAGATATAAGAGAAGAAGAAATTGAAGAGGAAAAGGGCTTTTTAACAACAAAATTAGGAAAATTAAGAGGATTTTTTAGTTTAGTTTTTGGAAATTTAGACGAAGAGAATGTAGCATTATTAGAGGAAAAGTTAATAGAAGTATACAGAAAAAAGGGTATAACATTTGATGATAGTTCTTTATATGTAGGAAACAGATTTAAAAAGACAAGTGAAATGCCAATTTTGCAAGATTTATATGAGATTTTAGATAATGATGAAAACACAAGATTTTTTAAAAGAAAATTATATCCATTTATTTATGGTTCTTTAAAATTTTTAAATAATTATACAAATGTTGAATTAGAGAATAAACTAATAGTTGCAGATATTTATGAATTAGGGGAAGAAAATTTAAAATATGGAATGTACATTTTTACAGAATTATTTTGGGATAAAATAAAAAAAGATAGAAATAAAAACAAAGCAATATATTTAGATGAAATTTGGAGATTAATAGGTGTTACTTCTAATAAATTTGTTGCAAGTTTTATATATAAAATTTTTAAAACAATAAGAAAATATGGAGGAAGTGCTGTTGCAATTACACAAGATGTTTCTGATTTATTTAGTTTAGAAGAAGGAGCATATGGAAAAAGTATTTTAAATAATTCAAGCATAAAATCATTTTTTTCATTAGAAGAAGAAAATATTATGGTTTTAGAAAAGTATGCAAATCTTTCTGAAAAAGAAAAAATAGAAATAAAATCTTTAAAAAGAGGTGAAGCATTAATGTTTATAGGTGATAATCATATATTAGCAAAAATAGAAGCATCAAGTGATGAAAAGGAGGTAATAGATTGAAAGTTATAACTGCAATAGGAAATCCATATGTAAGTGAAAAGTTAAAACAATATGAAAATATAGAAATTGTAGGAAAAGATATTCAATATCAAGAAGGAATTATTGAAGTTTTAGAAATAAGGAATGATATAGAATTATTAATAATAAGTAATACTTTACCAGAAGAATATGAATTTAGTATTTTGATAGATAAAATAAAAAAGATGAAAAATGATTTAGAAATAATTGTTTTTTTGAAAACAAAAGATGAGAACATTGAGAATTTTTTAAATAGTAGAAATATATATAAAATTTATTATTTAGATAAAGATTATGAGAAATTTTTTTATAATTTTTTTAATTCTAACTATGAAATAACTAAAGAAATTAATGATTTTAAACAATTAATATTAAAAAATAAAGAAACAAGTCAAAGTAAAATAATAGGTATTATTGGAACTTATGGAGTTGGTAAAAGTATATTTACAAGTTTACTTGCCAAAAGTATGGCTTATAAAAAGGAAAAAATATTATTAATAGATTGTGATTTTATGAATAAAAGTATTTCTACAATTTTTGAAAAATCAAATAATAAAAATTTAAAAATTTATGATGAAGATTTATCTAAACAAGATTATAGAATTAAAGAAATTTTTGAAAATTTGAAATATGAATATGATTTTATATTAATAGATGTTTGTTCAAATATTAAATATATGAAAAAAATTTTATTAAATGTAGATAATATTTTATTTTTAATAGAACCAAATTTATTAGAATTAAAAAAAGCAAACAGATTATTAGAAATATTAATAAAAGATTTTTATTTAGATACATACAAAATAAAAATAATTTTTAATAAAACAAATAAATATAGTATTGAAGAAAATATTTTAAAAGAATTTTTTTCTGAATTTAGTGTTATAGGAAATTTAAAATATGATGAAAAATATACTATATATATGAATAAAAATATAGATACTTTTAAAATTACTTCTGAATATGAAGAAATATATAATAATTTAAAGGAGGAAAGTAAATGGCAGAGCTATCTTTAGATATAAATGAAAATTTAAAATTAAATAACAAAGTAGAAGAAAATCAAAAAAATTTTTTAGAAAATAGTATAGGACAAGCAATAAATGTAGGAATTGATATTGCTTTAAGAGCTGTTTTACCAAATTTAATTGAAGATGAAATTATTAATGTAAAAGATACAATTCTAGAAAATGGATTTAAAGAAGGAGTGAAAGAAGTAATAAATTCAGGAATTAATTTTGGTAAAAGTGCAATAGGAA
Source organism: uncultured Clostridia bacterium (assembly GCA_947596225.1). Classification (GTDB taxonomy): domain Bacteria; phylum Bacillota; class Clostridia; order TANB77; family CAG-508; genus Scatovivens. The sequence continues at coordinate 23,732 of CANQEX010000023.1, forward strand.
TAGTAACAGGAAATTTTGAAAATACAAATCAAATACAACTTGCAGTAAAAAAAGGAGGAATAATAGATAAAGTATCTGATTTATTAGATTATTCTATTAATTTTGCTAAAAAGAAGAATTTAATTAATAATCAAATTGCAACATTAATTAAAAATGGAAAAAATAATATAATAAGTTCCATAAGTGACAAAATAGAAGAAACCTTGACAAATCAAATAAAAGCTGTTGAGAAATTAGAAAAATATTGCGAAAATTGGAAAGATGCTTACGGAAATAAAGATATATCAAAAATGGAAAAAGCATATAAAAATATTCAAAATTATCTTTCAAAAACAATTCCTTTTGAAAAAATTATTAATAATGCAAGGAAAATTGAAAATATTCATAGTCTTATAAAAAATAATGGAAATAATTTTAATCTTACTGCAGATGAACTTAAATTAGCAGAAAAATTACAATAATATTTTCTTATGAAGAAAAATTAAAATGCAGCAATAACAATGTTTTTTCCCCTACTAGAAACAATTTAGTAAAAATCATAAGAAAGCAGAATATACAAATCAACTTTATTGGGTAGGAATGATGAATAACTTTAAAAATCAGGCTGAAGAAATTGTATATAATGAAATTATTTACAAATAATAATTTTAGAAAATTAACGAAAAGTATTCAAAAATAGT
>CANQEX010000024.1 GCA_947596225.1 uncultured Clostridia bacterium
TAAAAACTCTTGCAATATTAATTTTATTATGTTAATATAATTTTAACAGTTGAGATTCGGAAAACTTTAATAGGCTCATTTTTCGCATATAAGTATCGTTAAGGAGCCATGTATCTTATTCTGTAAATGTAAATACATTTGCAGATTTTAGAGAAAAATTAATAAATTTATTAGTGGATCAGAATCAAATTAAAGATTATAATGAAAAAATTTTGGCAATAGAAAGATATTGCTAAGGCAGAGGATGAAGATAATATTATATTCGTTAATGAGGAATAAATGTATGATAAAATTAGGAGCTATAGCTTTAATAAAAAATGAAGAAGGAAAAATATTAATGTTATATAGAAAAAAAGAACCAGCGAAAGATTTATGGTCAATTCCCGGAGGAAAAGTTGAACTATATGAAACATTAGAAGATACAGTTAAGAGAGAAATGAAAGAAGAACTAAACATAGATGTAGAAATTGTAAAATTCATTTGTAATATAGAAGATATAAATGAGGAAAAAGAATTACATTGGATAATGCCAGTATATGAAGTAAGAATAATCAGTGGTAAACCAAAAAATATGGAAGAAAATGCTCATAAAGAAATGAAATGGTTTAGTTTAGAGGAAATTCCAGAAAATATATCTTTTATGACCAAAAAAGTAATTGAACAATTATATAAATACAAGTAAAGTCGTGCAAATAATGAATTTTAATAGTAATAGTGTAGTTTGTAAAAATTAATATAAATCATGTATATTAGATGTAAATTAATATATATAATATAATAAGAATAAGGATACTAATTATCATATTAGTATCCTTGCTTCATAAATATAAATTATTTAATATTAAAATAAAGATATAAAATTATTGAAAAGGTATTCTTTAATAGCTATTGCATATTCAATACAATTAAGTATTAAACTATTCATAGAGATATTATGTTTAAGTTTTTAATAAAAGTGAATTTTACATATTATCATTAATATCAGAAAAGATATAATCATTAAAAAAGTCTTGTAGATTAGTATTATTAAGTACATTGTATATTTGTGTAAGTTTTGGTATTTTTGTTTTGTGTGTACTAAAAAGTGAGTTAAGTGTGTATTTTTGTACTCCTAATTGCATACTAAATTCTCTTCCTAATTTGTTGTTATACATAATTTAGAAAATTTGGGGTAAAAATATTTGATTTAGAGCCATTTTAAGAGATATTATATAACAATAAATGATAACATATATAAAACAGTTAAAAAGACTCTGACTCCGACTAACCACCCGAGCCATGTCACAATCGGTCATTATGGCCGATTTTTTTATATAAAAAAGTAGTAGAATGACTTAGCAAATCTTGAATTTAAAATAAAATATGATTATAATATAAATAGTAAGATATTAGCATATAAAAAAAGTAAAAATTTTTAAATAGGTTAGGTCTTTGTATGGAAGAAACTATTGATAAAAAAATAGAAAGTATATTAAATAATACAAGAATAATGAAAATATTAGAACAAGTAGGAAAAAGTGGTATTGCACCAGTACCAAGAGTTAGTAATTTAATAGGTGAAATATATACTTATTGCTTTGTTCATAATGATGGAAAAGATATAGATATAAATAAAGTAATTAATTATGTTGAAACAATGAATAAAGCTTATTTCAAATGTCATGGAAATGAAAAATTAATGCTAGATATAAGAGCTAAAGAATTATATAAAAGTATAGCATCGAGGTTAAATATTGATATATCTAGTGAAATAATTTCAAAAGAAGATGAACAAAAAATACAAGATTATTTTTTAAAAAATTATGTTGAAAAAGGGTATGTAATGCATAGCTTTTCAGGTGCTACTGAAGAATCAATAAGAGAAAATGGATTTTCTTCTAGTAAGAGGATATGGGATAATGATGAAATTATGAATGTAGCACAAATTTTTGAAGAAAAAAATGTTATAACACCAGTTGGAGGATATTCTCATTATTCTGGTGGTGGAATGTATGTTGAAAATGATGCAAAAAAAATATATTGGCATGGTTTGTCTGCTCCAGAATGGCTTAAATGGTTTACATCTGCAAATCATAATAAAAATTCAAGTAATATAAAAGATTCACCATATTATTTAAGAAATTATGAAGGTTGTAAACAAAATGTATTAGATTTATGTACAAATGCAGGATTAAATGAAGATGAAACGACTCAAGTTATGTCAATGTTTGAAAAAAACTGGAAGCTATTGGGAACAGAAACGATGTGTGTTGCTTTAATTCCAAAAAGCATTATAGGTATGGGTAACATTGAAGATGCAATTATATCAGGACAATCTGCGTTAGAAACAATAAAGACAGTTTTATCAGATGGAAGAGGACAATATAAAGAACATGAAGGAAATGCTTTAAAACAGACTATAACTGAAAAAGATATGCTAATAATGGCTTTACCAAAATCACAAGGAATATTTGGAGAACATAAATTTGATAGAGAAACAAAAGAAGAATTATATAATCCAAAATCAGTTTTAGATATGATATACAGAGGAACTATAGAATATGGATTTGAATTAAGCCAAGAAAAAATAGATAGTATAATAGAAACTTTAAGACAAGTTCATAACCATAATCCTGAAGTTGAAAATGTTATTAAAAAATATAATGAAAGAGTAGTAAATAGAACAAGTCAAACATCAGAACAGGATGTAAAAACACAAAAAAGATATAAAAAAGGATTTGATGATTGTATGAATGATGATTGGGTAAGATTATCTAATGAGCAAGAAGCTACTAATGTTGCAAAAAAAGGAAAACAAGTTCAAGAACATGAAGAACATAAATTAGATTAGATACAACCAATATAGGAGAAATATATGGTAAGTGAAAGATATAAAATAGCGATGGCTGAAACATTGCATTATTTAAAAGGAATAGAGAAAGAAGATATTAATAAAATTCCAAATGAATTTATGGATTTTCTCGAAAATAATGCGGATCAAAATTATAAATGTGAATTTGATTATACTAAACCGCTTAACGAATTAAATCTCAAAAATGAAACTAGAGGTTTAATTGCTATGATATGTTTGAATTATTGGTGTGTAACAGAAGAACAAAAAAATAAATTTAGAGAACATTTAATTGAGAATGAAAGAACATATCAAGAAGAATTAAACAAAAAATACAATATAGATGATATTTTTAAAAACAATGAATCTATTAGTAAAACAGAAATAAATGAAAATATAAATAGATTACCAATAAAAGTAGAAAAAGAAAGTATTTTAAAAAGAATATTTAATCAAATTAAGAAGTTTTTTAATATAAATAAGTAATAAAGTATAAATCATCTCATATATAATATAGAGGTGATTTTTTTTGATATATATAAAGTTAGAGGAAAAAAATGAAGATTCTAAAACTAAACTAAAATTTTTTAAAGAAAAAATATATAATATAAAAAATAAATTTATGAAATTAAAGGAAGATAAATTTGAAAATATTGTTTTAATTACTCTTCCAAATTTAAAAAATACTACTTTAAATAAACTTTCTAAATATATAAAAGTACATTGTATAAATAAAATTTGTTTATCTAATTCTTTATTAGAAAATAATGTATTTATGGAATTTATTAAAAATGAAAATGTTAAAATCTTAGATGGAAAATGGTTATTTAAACATTTAATTATTGATTGTGCAGAATATATATGTACAAGCAAAAAAGAAAATTTAAGTTATCAAGAAATTTCAATTTTATCAAAAGATATAAATGAGATTGTTGTTGACGCAATAAGAAATTTAGCACCTAAAGTAAGAATTTTAAATGTAATAACATTTGATGAAAATAAGTTTAGAAAGATAGAGCGAGAATTATATGAACAAAAAGGAATTATTTTAAATATGAATAACAATTATAAAAAAAGTTTAATGAAAAGTGATATTATATTTAATTTTGATTTTTTTGAAGATGATATTAATAAATATACTCTTCCTAAAAGAACTTGTATTGTTAATTTTAATGATGAAATAAAAATAAATTCAAAATCATTTGAAGGTATAAATGCAAATTTTTTTGATATACAAATGCCAAGAAAATATTTAAAAAATAGTATATATCTTAAAGACTTTAATACTTCAATATTATATGAAAGTTATATTTACAAAAGAACAAGTCCACAAAATATCATAAATGAGATTGAAAAAGATGGAGTTGATATAACTTTTTTAAATGGAAAAAATGGAAGAATTAGAAAAAATGAATATTTAAATTTAACAAAAAAAATAGCAAATTAACTTGACAAAATAGAAAATAAATCTTATTATATTTTAGTATATAGTACAATCAAAAAGGGGGCTTTAAATTATGGGAGAAAAAGAATTTTTATTAACACAAGAAGGATATGATAATTTAGAGAAAGAATTAGAAAAATTAAAAACAGAAGTAAGATATGAAATTGCAGAAAGAATAAAAGTTGCATTAGGTTTTGGCGATTTATCTGAAAATTCAGAATATGATGAAGCAAAAAATGCTCAGGCTGCTAACGAAATTAAAATTGCTGAGTTAGAAGAAAAAATAAAATATGCTAAAATAATTGATGAATCAGAAATCGATACAGAAGTTGTTCAAGTAGGAAATATAGTAAAAGTTTGTGATTTAGAGTTTGATGAAGTTATGGAATATACAATAGTAGGTTCTACAGAGGTTGATTTATCTGCAAATAAAATTTCTAACGAATCTCCAATAGGGCAAGCGTTACTTGGAAAGAAAAAAAATAATGTTGTAGAAGTTCAGGCTCCTGCTGGAATTATTAAATTAAAAATCTTATCAATAACAAAATAAATTTTAAAGATATATGAAATTTTCATATATCTTTTTTATAATGAAAAATTATATAAATGAAGGAGGGTTATATGAAAAAAACTAGAGTTGCTGGATTAATAGAAATGAATGGAGGGTTTGCTTTAATGCACAGAAAAAATGTTAAACCTACTCCTAATTCTTCAATGCCATCTGGGGATTACTATGTATTTCCAGGAGGTGGATTAGAAGAATATGATAAAACATTTGAGGATGGAGTTGCAAGAGAAGTTTTTGAAGAATTTGGAATTATAGTTAATGTTAAAGAAAAACTATATTATAAAAAAATAAATGATGAAAGAGAAGAATATTTATATAAATGTGAATATGTTAGTGGAAAATTAGGAACAGGAACTGGTCCTGAGTTTTCAGGTGATCCAAAATATAAATCAAGAGGAGAATATATTCCAACTATTATATTAAAAGAAGAATTTAAAAATAAAAGAATTATTCCAGAAGAATTTAAAGAAAAAATAATCAAAGATTATAATTTATAAATAGTGATAAATTAATAATTAAAAATATCAAATAAAAAATATCAAATAAAAAATATGGAAAAATATATAAAAAAATAGTGAAAAAATAATATTTATATGATAGAATACAAAAAGTAAAATATCTAATTAAGAAAAGGAGTATTTTATGATAGCTTATAAAAGAGTTTTATTAAAATTAAGTGGCGAAGCCTTATCTGGAAAAGCAGGACATGGTATAGATCCAGACGTTGTTGGTGAAATTTGTGACAAAATAAAGGAAATTGTTGAATTAGGTGTTCAAGTTTCTATAGTAGTAGGTGGAGGAAATTTTTGGAGAGGTTTAAAAAATGGTAAAAAAATGAATGATAGAGCCACAGCAGACTACATGGGAATGCTTGCTACAGCTATGAATGGGCTAGCTTTACAAGATGCCTTAGAAGCTAGAGGAATATACACAAGATTACAAACTGCAATAGAAATGAGAGAAATTGCAGAACCATTTATAAAAAGAAAAGCTACAAAACATTTGGAAAGGGGAAGAGTTGTAATATTCTCATGTGGAAGTGGTCATCCATTCTTCTCAACAGATACAGCAGCAGCATTAAGAGCTGCAGAAACAGAATCAGAAGTAATATTGCTTGCAAAAACAATAGATGGTGTTTATTCAGCAGATCCAAAAGTGGATAAAACGGCAGTAAAATATGATAAAATATCTTATAAAGATGTGTTGGCTCAAGATTTAAAAGTTATGGATTCTACAGCTACAGCTTTATGTAAAGACAATAATATACCATTAATAGTATTTGCAATAAGTGATCCTGAAAACATAGTAAGAGCAGTAAAAGGTGAAAATATAGGTACAGTAGTATCTTAAAATAAATTTTTATTAAAGAAAGGAAGTTAATATGGAATTACAAGAATTAGAAGAAAGAATGCAAAAATCAATAGATGCATTTAAACAAAATTTATCAGAAATTAGAGCTGGAAGAGCAAATCCAGCAATATTAAATAAAATTAGTGTTGAATATTATGGAGTTCCAACACCAATAAATCAAGTTGCAGGAATATCAGTACCAGAGGCTAGAACAATAGTTATTCAACCATGGGATGCAAGTGTTTTAAAATCAATAGAAAAAGCAATTTTAGCATCTGATATTGGATTAAATCCTAATAATGATGGAAAAGTTATAAGATTAAACTTTCCAGAATTAACAGAGGAAAGAAGAAAAGAATTAGCTAAAGATGTAAGAAAAATTGCAGAAGAAGCAAGAGTTGTTATTCGTTCTATAAGAAGAGATGGAATGGATGATGTAAAAAATAGACAAAAAAAATCAGAAATAACTGAAGATGAAAAAGCAGATATGGAAGAAAAAATTCAAAAATTAACTGATAAATATGTAGAGGAAATTGATAAACTTTTGGAAAATAAAGAAAAAGAAATTATGAATATTTAGTGGAGTTAATATGGATGAAAAGTTAAAACCTAAACATATTGCTATTATTATGGATGGCAATAGGAGATGGGCAAAAAAAAGAAATTTACCAGTTAAATTAGGTCATAAAGAAGGTGCAGAAACTCTAAAAAAAATAGTTAGATATGCTAATAAAATAGGAATTGAATATATAACAGTTTATGCTTTTTCAACAGAAAATTGGAAAAGAAGTAAAGATGAAGTTGATGCTTTAATGAATTTATTAACAAATTATTTGGAGGATTTCTCAAAAGAAGCAGATACAGAGAATATAGTTATAAGAGTTTTAGGAAATCTTAAACCTCTATCAAAAGAATTGCAACAAAGTATTGAAAAAACTATAAAAAGAACTGAAAATAATACTGGAACTATATTTAATATAGCATTAAATTATGGTGGAAGAGATGAAATAATAAATGCTGTAAAAAATATTTCTGAAGATGTGAAAAAAGAAAAGATAAAAATTGATGAAATTTCTGAAGAACTTTTTTCAAATTACTTATATACAAAAAATATACCAGATCCAGATTTGCTAATAAGAACAAGTGGAGAATTAAGATTAAGTGGATTTTTAACTTGGCAATCTGTATATTCTGAATTTTTATTTTTTGATAAACTTTGGCCAGATTTTACAGAAAAAGATTTAGATTATTCAATAGAAGTTTTTAAAAAAAGAAACAGAAAATTTGGAGCAAAATAAATAAAAAAATGTCTTTAAAAGACAAGTGAAGGAAAAAATATGGATATAAAAAGAGTATTAACAACTGTAATAGGATTACCTATTGTAATATTAATATCAATTTTTGGTAATAAATATATTATAGATGTATTAATTGCAATAATTGCAATTTTAGCAATGAAAGAATATATAAATTGTGTATCAAAAAAAGCTAAAGTAATTTCATGGATAAGCTATATATCAGTTGCTTCAATAGCATTTATACATCTTTTTTCAAATGATGCAATAAAAATTTTACCATTATTATTACCTTTGTTATTATTAATATTATTTTTACATATTATAATAACTAATATGAAAATTAATTTTCAAGATATTACATATACTTTTATGGGAATTATTTATATATTGGGATTTACATTATTTATACCATTATTATATGGATATGATAATGGTAATATTTCAGGAAAAATATTAATTTGGTTTACAATAATTTCTGCATGGGGAACAGATATTTTTGCATTTATAATAGGAAGAAAGTTAGGTAAAACAAAATTTAGTAAGGTTAGCCCAAATAAATCAGTAGAAGGCTGTTTAGCAGGAACTTTAGGTGCTATAATGCTTAATTTAATATTCGTATATGTTTTAAATACATATTTTGGTTTTGAAATATCATATTTAGCAATTACAATTATAGCTTTTATTTTAAGTATAATAGGACAAATTGGAGATTTTGCAGCATCTAGCATAAAAAGATATTTTGAAATAAAAGATTTTAGTGAATTGTTTCCTGGACATGGAGGGATGATTGATAGAATAGATAGTGTAATGTTTATAGCACCATTTGCATATTTTCTATTAATTAATTTTTTATAGGAGGATAAATATTTGAGCTTTTTAATAAATGCTTTAAAAATAATATTTCTATTAGGATTTTTAATATTTATTCATGAAGGTGGCCATTTTTTAGCTGCTAAACTATTTAAAGTAAAAGTTGAAGAATTTTCAATAGGATTTGGACCAAAAATATTTAAGAAAAAAGGAAAAGAAACAAATTATTCTATAGGAATTATTCCATTTGGTGGTTATGTAAAAATGACTGGAGAAATGGAAAAAAGTGAAGAAGAAGGTGCTTTTAATAAAGCCAAAATATCACATAGAATTCTTATTGTTTCTGCAGGAGCTATTGTAAATATTATTTTTGGAATTATAGTATTCTTTTTACTATCATTATTTTCAGGATATAATCTTTCAACAACTGTAAGTGAAATTCTTCCAGAAGCAAGTCAGAATTTATCAAGCATGCAAATTGGAGATAAAATATTAAAAATAAATAATGAAAAAATTAGGTTAAAATCTGATATAACAAAAGCTTTAGAAAATTCAGATGGTAGTGAAGTAGAAGTAATTGTTGAAAGAAATAATGAAGAAGTAAAGCTTAATGTCAAACCTACAGAATATTCAGGAGTATATGTATTAGGAATACAAGTGGCATTAGTAGATGGTTCATTAAAAGAAAAATTATACTATGCTTTTTGGGAAACAACAGATTTTGTAGAATCTATAGGAGAGAGTCTTGTACTTTTAGTTACAGGAAATGTAAAAATTGAACAAATGACAGGACCAATAGGAATTTCTGAAATGGTAGTAAAGTCAAACGGAATATACAATTTTATATATTTATTATGTTTAGTATCATTATCATTAGGAGTAACAAATCTTTTACCAATTCCTGCATTAGACGGTGGTAGAATAGTACTTTTAATAATTGAAGGAATTCGTGGAAAAGCACTAAAAGAAGAATTAGAATTAGAAATACAATCTTTTGGTTTTTTACTATTAATTTTATTTTCTATTTATATATCATATAAAGATATTTTAAGAATTTTTTAAATTATAGTATTTCTAAAAGTTAGGAGGAAATGTAAAATGAGATGTAAAATTTGTGGTGCAAAATTGAAAAAAGAAGGAGATATTTGTGCTAATTGTTATAAAGAATATCAAGAAAATGAAGAACTAAAAAAAGATACAAATGAAAGATTGAAATTAAGAAGAAAATATTCTATTTCTTATGAGATTACAAAATATATCTTTTTAATTATAGTATTTATTTTAGCTTTTATAGTCTCACTTGCTGCTGGTGGAATTTTAGAGGCTTTGTTAGTAATATTAATTTTTGCTATTGTTATGGGAGGACTATTATTTATTGATAAAAGAATAGCAATGGCAACAAAAGCTACCTTTTATGATACTAAGGTTAGATATACTTTTAAATTTTTATTTTTTAATGTGGATAAAACAGTTAAATATTCTAATATAGATGATATTAGATATTTTCAAACATATAGACAAAAAAGATTTGGATATGGTGATTTTTGCATATATACTAAAGGGGTTATACCTGGCAGTGGTTTTTTAAATGGCTTTCAAATAAAAAATGTAGAAAATGCTGAAGAGGTTTTAAAACAAATATCTGAAATTATAGGACCAATCGAAAGTTAAAAAGAGGAATTTATGAAGAAGTATATAAAAGAAGTTTTCAATGATTATAATTTATATGATAATTTAAAAGATGCAATAGTTGAGAGTGCAAATTTATATAAAAAATTAAATAAATTACAAATAAAAATTGAATCATCTAAAGCAATAAATTTAAAAGAAATGGAAAGCTTTGAAAATTATTTAATTAGTAGATTTAAACTAAATAAAGTTTCTATAGATATTGTTTATAATAATGTTGAAATAGAACAAAATATTTCTGAAAATTGGAATAATATTATAAACTATATTGCCAAAAAAGAACCTTTTAGTAAAGCTATTTTAACTAATAGTAAAATAGATATAGATGAGCAAAGCATAAATGTAAATTTAGCCATGCAAGGTGCGTCTTTTTTAGTTGCACAAAAATTTGATAAAGGTTTAGAGCATCTACTACAAAATTTATATAATAAAAATTATACAGTACGATTTGTTGAAAACACTTCAGAAGAATTAAAAAAAGAACTATTAGAAAAGAAAAAACAACAGGAAAAGGAGGCTCTAATAGAATTTGAAAAACAAACAAAAATAGAAATAGAACAAATTAAGGAAAAGAAAAGGATAGAAGCAGAAAAATTAAAACAAGAAAAATTAGAGGAAGAAGAGAGATTAAAGGAAAATTTAAGAAAAGAAAATCCTGAACTTGCTGCAAAAATTGAGGCACATCAAAATAAAGATCCTGAAGTAAAAGATGAAAAATCTCCATTAATTTTAGGTAGAAGCTTAATGATTAGAACAGAGCTTGTAAAAATAGAAAATATCCCTATGACAGAAGAAACTAATATAACAGTTTGTGTTGATGGTGAAATTATAGAAGATTCATTAGATTCAAAAAATATTAGGAAAAAAGAGCAAGATAAAGAAGAAAAAGTAATAATAATGTTTGATTTATTTGATGGAACTAGTACAATCTCTTGTAAAGCTTTTTTATCTAAAGAAAAAGAAAAGGAAGTAAAGAGTAGAATAAGTAAGGCAAAAGGATTAAGAATAGAAGGTGTTGCAAAATATAGTACATATTCTAGAGAAGTTGAAATATTAGCAAATACTATTATAGAATCTACTGGAATAAAAAAAGAAGTTAGAAAAGATAATTCAGAGGTTAAAAGAGTAGAATTACATATGCATACTCAAATGAGTCAGATGGATGCAATTACTCCATGTGCAGACTTAATTAAAAGGGCAGTAAGTTGGGGCTGGAAATCTATAGCAATTACTGATCATGGAGTTGTTCAAAGTTTTCCAGATGCTCATAAATATTTAGAAAAAACAAAAGATGATATTAAAGTAATTTATGGAGTTGAAGGATATTTTTGTCCTGATAAAGATCCATGTGTATCAAATTCAAAAGGACAAGATATAGATACTGAGTATTGTGTTTTTGATTTAGAAACAACAGGTATTTCGCATCTTACAGAAAAAATAACAGAAGTAGGTATTATTAAAATTAAAAATGGAGAAATAATAGATACATTTGAATGTTTTGTCAATCCAGAAAAACCTATACCACCAGAAGTTGTAGAAGTAACACATATTACTGATGATATGGTAAAAGATGCTGAAACTATAGATAAAGTTATGCCAAAAGTTTTAGAATTTATGAAAGGCTCTGTTTTAGTTGCTCATAATGCTGATTTTGATATTGGATATATGAAGTATAATTGTGAACAATTAGGCTTACCTTTTGAATTTACACATATAGATACTTTACGTTTAGCTAAAGCAGTATTTCCAGAATTTTCAAGATATAAATTAGGAATTATAGCAGACAAATTAGGAATAAAAGTTGAAGTAGCACACCGTGCATTAGATGATGTTAAAACATTAGTTGCTGTTTTTAAAGAAATGATAGAAAGAGCAAAAGATAGAAATGCTAAAACTATAGATGATTTTGACAATGTTTTTGAAACTGATTTTAGAAAATTACCAAGTTATCATATGATAATTTTAGCACAAAATTATGTTGGACTAAAAAATCTTTATAAATTAGTGTCATATTCACATTTAGATTATTTTTATAAAAAACCTAGAATATTAAAATCTATGTTAGATAAATATAGAGAAGGGTTAATTGTAGGTAGTGCATGTGAAGCAGGAGAATTATATAGAGCTATAGTACAAGGTAAATCAGATGAAGAACTTGAAGAAATAGCAGGTTATTATGATTATTTGGAAATTCAACCATTAGCTAATAATGAATATATGATTAGAGAAGGCCAAGTTGAAGGTTGGGATACATTAAAAGAGTTTAATAAAAAGATTGTAGAACTTGGAGAAAAATTAAATAAATTGGTTGTTGCAACATGTGATGTACATTTTATGGATCCACAAGATGAAATATATAGAAGAATTTTACAAGCTGGTCAAAAATATGATGATGCAGATTATCAAGCACCTTTGTATTTAAGAACTACAGAAGAAATGCTTAAAGAGTTTGATTATTTAGGTGAAGAAAAAGCATATGAAGTAGTAGTAACAAATACAAATAAGGTAGCAGATTTATGTGAAAAAATAAAACCAATTTCACCTGAAAAATGTCCACCACATATTCCAGGTTGTGAAGAAGATATAAAAAGAATAACATATGAAAAAGCTTATGAATTGTATGGAAATCCACTTCCAGAAATTGTACAAACAAGATTAGATAAAGAATTAAATTCTATAATAAGTAATGGATATTCTGTAATGTATATAATTGCTCAAAAGCTTGTATGGAAATCAAATGAAGATGGATATATAGTTGGATCTAGAGGTTCTGTAGGTTCTTCACTAGTTGCTTTTATGACTGGAATTACAGAAGTTAATTCTCTGCAACCACATTATAGATGTCCAAAATGTAAATATTCTGATTTTACAGATTATGGAATAGGAAATGGTTTTGATTTGCCAGATAAAAATTGCCCAAAATGTGGAACAAAACTTGCAAAAGATGGAATGGATATACCATTTGAAACATTTTTAGGTTTTAATGGAGATAAAGAACCTGATATAGATTTAAACTTCTCAGGAGAATATCAAGCAAAAGCACATAAATATACAGAAGTAATATTTGGAAAAGGAACTACTTTTAAAGCTGGAACTGTAGGTACAGTTGCAGATAAAACTGCATTTGGATATGCTAAAAATTATTTTGAAGAAAGAAATATCAATAAACCAAATTCTGAAGTAGCTAGAATATCAACTGGTTGTGTTGGAGTAAAAAGAACAACAGGACAACATCCAGGTGGTATTATAGTTGTTCCAAAAGGAAGAGAAATTTTTGAATTTACACCTGTACAACATCCTGCAGATGATTCTGGTTCAGATATTATTACAACACATTTTGATTATCACTCAATAGATGGAAATCTTCTAAAACTTGATATACTTGGCCATGATGATCCTACAGTAATTCGTATGTTACAAGATTTAACAGGAATTGCACCTACAGAAATTCCTCTTGATGATAAAGAAACAATGTCAATTTTTAATTCAACAGATGCTTTAGGTGTTACACCAGAACAAATAAATTCAGAAGTAGGAACATTTGGAATTCCTGAGTATGGAACTAAGTTTGCACGAGGAATGCTTGTTGACACACATCCAACAACTTTTGACGAACTTATTCGTTTATCTGGTTTATCACATGGTACTGATGTTTGGCTTGGAAATGCTCAAACATTAATTGAAGAAGGAATAGTAACATTAAAAGAGGCTATTTGTTGTAGAGATGATATTATGGTTTATCTTATGAAAAAAGGCTTACCACCAGATAAAGCTTTTAAAATAATGGAAACTGTTCGTAAAGGAAAAGCATTAAAAGATCCAGCAAAGTGGGAAGAATTTAAAAATATAATGAAACAATATGAAATACCAGATTGGTATATAAAATCTTGTGAGAAAATAAAATACATGTTTCCAAAAGCACATGCTGCAGCATATGTAACAAATGCTTTTAGAATAGCTTGGTTTAAAGTACATATGCCACTTGCTTATTATACTGCTTATTTTTCAATAAGAGCAAAGGCTTTTGATGCAGAATATATGATAAATGGACGTGAAAAAGTTGTTAAAAAAATGAAAGAAATAACTGAACTTGGTAATAATGCTACACCAAAAGATAAAGAAATGTATGATGATTTAGAAATAGTAAATGAAATGTATTTAAGAGGTTTTGAATTTTTACCAATAGATTTATATAAATCTCATAGTACAAAATTTCAAATTGAAGATGATAAAATTAGACCACCACTAAATTGTATAGCAGGACTTGGAAATGTTGCAGCTGAAAGTATTTATAATGCAAGACTTGAAGAACCATTTGAATGTATTGAAGATATGCAAACACGTTCTAAAATTGGTAAATCAGTAACTGAGTTATTAGAAAAGTTTGGATGCTTAAAAGGAATGACAAAGTCAAATCAAATGAGTTTGTTTGTATAGGAAGAAGAGAAGTGTTATGAAACATTTAGGAACAATAGAATTAGAAACTAACAGATTAATTTTAAGAAAATTTAGTGAAAATGATACTCAAGAGTTATATTCTGGTTATATTAATCAAAAAGAGTTTCTTTATTATGCTAATAAAATGTCTAAAAATTTGGAAGAAATAGAACAAAAACTTATTAGCATGAATGAAAAATATAAAGATAATAATTTTTATAATTGGGCTATTACACTAAAGGATAATTTTGCAATTATTGGTACAATAAATTTAAAAGTAAATACTTATAATAATTCTGTTGAGTTTAATTATGCGATAGATAATAGATATATAAATAAAGGATATATGACAGAAGCACTTAATAAAATAAAAGAATTTGCTTTTAATGAATTATTAGTAACAAGGTTTCAAGGTGGATGTTGTGTAGAAAACATTGCATCAGAAAAAGTTATGAAAAAATGTGGCTTAAAATATGAAGGAACTTTAAAAAAATATATAAAATTATCAGATGGCTATCATGATATGTATATGTATGCTAGTATAAATTAATTAGGAGAAAAAATGGAAGTTGTTATAAAATATATTTTGGCAATAATAAATATAAAGTATTTACTTATATATTTACTAGCAATAAATTTAATAGGTTTTTGTGCTATGGGAATTGATAAATTTAAAGCTCAGAGAGGCTATTGGAGAATTCCAGAGGCAACTCTAATGACACTATGCCTTTTAGGTGGAGGAATTGGCACAATAGCTGGAATGTATACTTTTAGACATAAAACAAAAAAGTTAAAATTCTCTGTAGGAATGCCTACAATTTTAATTTTAGAGTTATCAATAGTAATTTATATAATTATAAAATTTGTAATTATGGAATAAAATTGCGAATAAACTTGTCTAAAAAAATAGTATATGATATAATTATCAAGTAAAAAAATAATCATAAAAGGATGTAGAAGTGGAGAAATGTTATGTTTGAAAAAGTTTTATTCAATTTGTTAGCATTTTCCTTATTTATAATAATATTTTTCAAAATAATTAGAAAAAATGATTCAAATTATGTAGTTTTGTTAATAATTGAAGCTATAGGAATTACAATTAGTTTTATTGAAATAAAATTAAAATTAAATGAAAGTATCTTTTTAATAACTATTAGATATATATTTGCTATAGCTATACCTATTGTAATAATATTACTTGAAGCTAATGGAATTAATTTTTCCGAATTATTAAGTATAGCATTGGCTAAATTATTTAGAATTATTGGGAAAAATAAATTTTCAAAAGCAATTTTGGTAAAATTAGTTACAAAGTATCCTGAAAGTTATATAGGACATAAGCTTTTAGCAGAATACTATGAAAAAGAAGGTGGAATGAGAAGAGCTATAGAAGAATATGTAACAGCTGTGGATATAAACAAAAAAGATTACAAATCATATTTTAAAATAGCTGATTTATTAAGAGATTTAGGTCAAAAAGATCAAGCAATAGAAATGTTAGAAACATTAATAAAAACTAAGCCAGATTGTTATGAGGCTTCATGTCTTTTAGGAGAACTTTTATGTGAGCAAGAAAGGTTTAAAGAAGCTGCAAATGTATATCATGAGGCATTGGTATATAGGTCTTCTGATTTTGATTTATATTATAATTTAGGAATTGTCTATACAAGATTAAGTGATTTCCAAATGGCTAAAGAAATGTATGAAAAAGCAGCGGAAATAAATCATATAATGAATGGTGTTAATTATAGTTTAGGATTAATAGCATTTATTCAAAAAGACTATAGTAATGCTGAAAAATATTTTGAAAAAAGTTTATATGATGAATTAGAAGCTATGTCTTATTACCAATTAGCAAAAATATATATTTATAAAGGATATGGATATAAAGACAAAGCTATAAATTTTTTAAATAAAGCTATTGAGTTAGATCCTAAACTTTTGAAAATTGCAGAAAAAGAGAAAAGTTTTGAATCAATTAGACAATATATAACTGTTTCAGTAAAAATGAATGAAAAAGAGGAAGATACTGAAAATAAAGAAAGTAATCAAAATATAAAAAGAAGTGCCATATTAAAAGAGCAAGAAAAACTTGCTATAAAATACTTAGAAGAATCAGCTAAATTCTTCGAAGAAATGAGTGAAAATACCTCAAAACAAAAAATTGAAGAAAGGCTTGATTATATTTTTAAAAAAGGAAAAATAAAAAAAGAAAAAGAAGAATTTGAATATATTGAAAAGAAAAAAGAAAAGGGAGAAAAACAAAAAGAACTAGGTTCAAATTAATACTCATAAAGTTTTAGTAAAAACATAAATTTAATTATTAGAAATTAATAAAAAGGAGAGTTATATGGAAAAGTCAATAACTGTTGTTGGTGGAGATTTGCGTATAGTAAAACTTATTGAAATGTTAAATAATGATGGATATAAAGTATATACTTATGCTTTAGAAAATTCAGAAGAATTATTAAATTTAGATAGTGTTGAAATGTGTCCAACATTACAAGAAGCTGTTAGTAATTCAAAAATTATAGTAGGACCTGTTCCTTTATCTAGTGATAGGAGAAGACTTTCAACACCATTTGGAAGAAATTCTGTTGAACTAGAGGAATTTATAGATGCTTTAGATGGAAAGTATTTAATAGCTGGTAATATTGGTATAAAAGAAGAATTAGATAAAAAAGGAATTCAATTTACAGATTTATTAAAAAGAGAAGAATTTTCAGTATTAAATACAATAGCTACTGCAGAAGGAACAATACAAATTGCTATGGAAGAAACTCAAAGAACAGTTCATGGCTCAAATGTACTTGTTATGGGATTTGGACGAATTGGAAAAGTATTAGCAAAAATGTTAAATGGAATTGGAGCAAAAGTTTATTGTGAAGCAAGAAAAAATGAAGATATTTCTTGGATAAAAGCATATGGATATAATCCAATTCATTTAAATGATTTAAATAAAAATCTTGGCAAATTTGATATAATTATTAATACAATACCTTTTCAAATTTTAGATAATGATAGACTTTCTTTAGTAAAAAAAGATGTATTAATAATAGATTTAGCTTCTAATCCAGGTGGAGTAGATAGAAAAATTGCTAGAGAAAAAGATTTGAAAGTAATATGGGCATTATCTTTACCAGCAAAAGTTGCACCTCTTACTTCTGCTGAATTTATAAAAGAAACTTTATATCATGTGTTAAAAGAATTATAAATTAGTGGAGGAAAAAAATGACAATATTACAAGCATTAATACTTGGAATAGTTCAAGGTTTAACTGAATTATTACCAATTTCAAGTTCAGCACATTTAAATGTAATTCCATGGATTTTAAATTGGACTAAAAATATTGATTTTGTTAAAGATTTTAATGGTTCATTTGATGTTGCACTTCATTTTGGAACATTAATTGCAATAGGATTATTCTTTTTAAAAGATTGGATTAATTTAATAAAGGCTGGATTTCGAAAAGTAGTTAAAAAAGAAGATTCTACTGATGGAAAAATATTTTGGTACATAGTTATATCTACAATACCAGCAGGAATATTAGCATTGGTTTTAGATAAAATTTCAGATTTAATAATTGGAGATAATTTTAGATTAGAAATGGTTTTAATTGCATTTGCATTAATAATTATGGGAATTATTCTAGCTATAGTAGATAAAAAAGCTGAAAATAAATATAAATATGAAGATATAGATATGAAAAAATCTCTATTAATATCAATATCTCAAGCGTTAGCAGCAGCATTCCCAGGTGTTTCAAGATCTGGAATAACTATGACTGTAGCAAGAAGTTTAAAAATTGATAGAGAAAGTTCTGCTAAATTTTCATTTCTTTTATCAACACCAATTGTTGCAGCAGCTGTTTTAGTTGATATAACAGAATTTGCTTTAACTTCAATTCCTTTTTGGATTGGAGTAATAGCAAGCTTTGTTGTAGGATTATTTGTAATAAAATTTTTAATGAACTATTTAAAAAAAGGTAATTTTAAGATATTTGCAATTTATAGAGTTATATTAGGAATTATAATATTAAGTTTATTATTCGTAAGATAAAATGGAGGTATAAACATGGCAGGAAAACATTCTTTAAATTCAAAGGATTATTTTGAAACTAGCAGTGGAGGTAATATCGACAATACAGATACAAAAAATGAAGAAGAACAACAAAATAATAATGATTTTCAAAATAATATTATAGAAGAACAATTTAATTATGCAAAATTTAAAGATAATGATTTTGATGAAGATTATTATGATGATGAAGATAGATCAAGAAGAAAAGCTATTATATGTATATGTATTATAATAGTTGCTCTAATTTTAGCTATAGCTGGATTTGTTGCATATAGAATGTTTGAGAGCAAAAAGGAAGATACTAATACACCAGAAGAAGTTGTAGAAGATAAAATGATTGCTACATATGAAGGATATGATGTTTTAGGAAAAATAAAGATTGATAAATTGGGAGTAGAGCAATACATATTAGATTCAACTGAAGATAAGGCATTAGAAAAAGGAGTTGGAAAACTTTATGGTGGAACTTTAAATAATTATGGAAATTTTTGTATAGCAGGACATAATTATAAAGAGATTTTTGAGAATATTGGAACTTTAGAAGTAGGAGATAAATTTACTATAATAGATCCAAAATTGGAAGAAACAACTTATAAAGTAAGTGAAATTTCTTCTGCAGAGCCAGATGATCTAAAAGCTTTAATTCAAAATGACGAAAAAGTTGAAATAACATTAATTACTTGTGATAAATTATCTACAGCAAGAATTATAGTTAAAGCAGAAGAAGTAGTAGAAGATACAGAAGAAACTACTGAAACCAATACTGTTAATACAGTAAATACAAATTCAGTAATAGATTCAGAAGAAAATGTATAAGAGGTGTTTAAATATGAAAAAAATGATCTCTCAAGTTTTATTAATATTTCTAATAATGATTATAGGAATTATATCTGTTTTCATAACAGAAGTAAAAGCTGATAGTAAAGCAAGTATTAATTGCGTATCATCAATAACAGTAGGACAAAATTTTACAGTATCATTAAATTTACCATCAAATGTATATGCAGCAGAAAGTGATATTACAGTAAAATTTAGTGATGGTACAACAAGTACTAAAAGAATTGTTTATGTAAATGGAATGGCTAATTTTCCAAATTCAGCAGTTTTTACTGCAAGTGTTACAGGAAATGCAACAGTAACTGCATCAAATATTGTTTTATCTGATGAAGGAGCAAATACATTAGAACAAAATGGTTCTACAACCGCTACAATAAATATAGTTGAAAACACTCCACCACCAGCAACACCACCTGCAAGTTCAGAAAACAACAATCAAGTATCTTTTACAGATGTAAATGAAACAGTATATACAACAGATAGATGTAATATAAGAAGTAGTTATTCAACAAGTAGTACAAAACTTGGTACTGTTAATAGTGGAACTGCACTTAAAAGAACAGGAGTAGGAAGTAATGGATGGTCTAGAATTGAATACAAAGGGCAAACAGCTTACATATCAAGTCAATATGTAACTACTAAATCTTCAACAAATGAACAGCAACCTACAGAAGAACCAGAAGGTGAGGTTTCTTTTAAAGATGTTAATGAAACAATGTATGCTACAAAAAGTTGTAATCTAAGAAAAAGTTGGAGTACATCTAGTGAAAAAGTAGGATCTTTAAAAGCTGGAGAGCAGGTAAAAAGAACTGGTGTTGCTGACAATGGATGGTCTAGAATAAATTATGGTGGAAAAGTTGTATATGTAGCTAGTAATTTATTAAGTTCTAAACCTATAGAAGAAGATACAAATACAACTAATGAAGTAGCAGATGAAAATACAGTACAAAATGAAGTTGTTGAAGGAGAGAAAACAGATTTAGAATTAATACAAGAAGAGGTTGGAGTTTATCCAGAAGTTGGAAATAATATAGCTAATTATGCTTATATAGCAGTTACTATAATTGCAATATTAGGAACTGTTTCAGGCATATGTTATTTAAAAATAAATAATAAGGAGGAACGTTAGAAAACTAACTAAATATTGGTATGTGTGAAATAATAGATGGAAAATTACTTGCGAAAAAAATTAGAAAAGAACTAAAAGAAGAAGTAAATACTTTAAAAAAAGATGGAATAAATCCTAAATTAGCTGTTATAATGGTTGGTAATAATCCAGCTTCTAGTGTATACGTTAGGAATAAATCAAAAGCTTGTGAAAAAGTTGGTATTGAGTTTGAAGAATTTTTATTTGATGAAAATGAAACAGAAGAAAAATTATTAGAAACAATAGAAAAATTAAATAATGATGACTCAATACATGGAATTTTATTACAAAGTCCACTTCCAAAACATATAAATATAAACAAAGCTTTTAATAGTATTTCACCAAAAAAAGATGTAGATGGTTTTCATCCTGTTAATGTTGGAAAATTAAGTATTGGAGAAGACTCATTTATTTCTTGTACTCCTTATGGAATAGTAAAAATGTTTGAAGAATATAATATAGAAACAGAAGGGAAAAATGCTGTAATATTAGGAAGAAGTAATATTGTAGGAAAACCTATGATACAGTGTATGCTTAATAAAAATGCTACTGTTACAGTATGTCATTCTAAAACCAAAAATATTGAAGAAATAACAAGAAAAGCAGATATAATAATTGCAGCTATAGGAAAACCAAAATTTGTTAAAGAAAATATGGTTAAAGATGGAGCTGTTATTATAGATGTGGGAATAAATAGAATGGATGATGGAAGTATTTGTGGTGATGTAGATTTTGAAAATGTAAGCAAAAAAGCAAGTTATATTACTCCTGTACCAGGTGGAGTAGGACCAATGACAATAGCAATGTTATTAAATAATGTAGTCAAAGCTGCAAAAAAATAAAAATATATTAGTTAGGGGCATAGAAAATTTTTCTATGCTTTTTTTATAAAAAGGAGGAAGTTTAAATAAATATATATGATATATGGTTTTCAAATATTGATTTAAGTAATAATATTAAAATTAAATTATTACAATATTTTAAAGATAGTAAAAATATATGGAAGTTAAAAAAAGAAGAATTATTAGAATTAAACTTAAATGAAAAAAGTATTTCAAAAATATTAGATATTAATAAAAAGTTAAATTTGAGTAAATATGTAAATTATATTGAAAAAAACGATATTAAATTAATAAGGTTTGATAATGAAGCATATCCTAGTAGTTTAAAAAATATATATGATTTACCAGCATATTTATATGTTAGAGGTAATATAAATAATTTATATGATGATGCAATAGCAATAGTTGGCTCAAGAAAAGCAAGTGAATATGGAAAAAATGTATCTAAAAAAATAGCTAAAGAAGTTGCAGATAGAAATGTAAATATAGTAAGTGGATTAGCTTTAGGAATAGACAAATATGCTCATTTAGGTGCTTTAGAAAGTAAAATAGGAAAAACCATAGCAGTATTAGGTACAGGAGTTTCAACTGAAGAAATGTATCCATTAGAAAATAAAAAAGTTTTTGAAAGAATTTTAGAAAATAATGGTACAATAGTTTCTGAATTTAAGTTAGGAACAAAACCAGAAAAATATAATTTTCCAAAAAGAAATAGGATTATAAGTGGATTATCACAAAAAGTTGTTGTAGTAGAAGCAGAAGAAAATAGTGGTAGTTTAATTACTGCTGATTTTGCTTTAGAACAAGGAAAAGATATTTTTGCAGTGCCAGGAAATATTAATTCAAGAAATTCAGTAGGAACAAATAAATTAATATTTGAAGGTGCTTATATTTTAACTAATTCAAGGGATTTGTTTTACTTATAAATTTAAGAAAAAAATAATAAAAAAGTCTTTAAATTTTTATATAATTGTAATATAATACAAATGTTAAATAAGAAAAAAAATATTTAACATATAAGGAGGATTTATGAGTACAGATAATAATGAAACAAAAAGAGTTAATACTTCAAAATTAAAAAAACAAGCAAAAAATAAATCAAAAAGCTCAAAATCAAAAGGAAATAAAATAAAATTTAAAGATAAACATCCTAAATTATCAAAAGCTATAAAAATAGGAATATTAGTTCTAATATTATTATGTATTATAGGTGCTGGTATTTTAGTGGGTGCTTTTGTAGGTATTTTTGGTGATGAACTAAAAATAGATGAAGCTAGTTTGGTAGTTGGTTATGAAAATTCAACTGTATATGACATGGATGGACAACTAATTGCTACTTTAAGTGGTGGTACAAAAAGAAAGAGTATAAGTTTATCTGAAATGTCTGAATATTTACCAAAAGCGTATGTAGCTATAGAAGATGAAAGATTTTATAAACATAGTGGAATAGATATTGGAAGAACAGCTTATGCTACTGTCAATTATATTTTACATGCTGGAAAATCTAGTTTTGGTGGTAGTACAATAACTCAACAGGTTATAAAAAATATTACTCAGGAAAAAGAGAAAACAGCATTAGCTGGTGTTATGAGAAAAGTAAAAGAAATTTCAAAAGCAGTTCAAGTAGAGCATTATCTTTCAAAAGATCAAATATTAGAATTATATCTAAATCTAATATTTGTTGGTGGAGATGATATTAATGGAGTTGAATTAGGTTCTGTATATTATTTTGATAAAAGTGCAAAAGATTTAAGTATAGCAGAATGTGCTTATATGGCTGGAATAAATCATTCTCCAAATGCTTATAAACCATTTGATGATTTTGCAAATAAAGAAAATCCAGAAAAAGAAAAACAAGAAATGTCTGAAAAAATTAAGAAAAGAACAAAAACAGTTTTATCTAAAATGCTAGATTTAGATTATATTTCAAAAGACCAATATAATGAAGCTGTTGCTGAAGTAGATGCAGGTTTACCTTTCAAAAAAGGTGAGAGTGCTAATGTAACAGCAGATTTATCTTATCATACAGATGCAGCAATAAATCAAATTTTAGATCAAATACAAGAACAAAATCCAGATATGGAAAGAGATATGGCTGAACTATATTTATATAGTAGTGGATTTAAAATTTATACAACTCAAAATACAAGCATCCAAACAGTTTTAGAAGAAGAATTAGTAAAAGAAAAATGGATAAAATCTGCAAAATATACAAAGAAAAATGATGAAACAGGAGAAAATGAAAAATTAACAGAATATTCTACACCTACAATGGTAATACAAGATTACAAAACAGGTCAAGTAGTAGCAGCAGCTACAGCTACTGGTTCAAAAGAAGAAAGAACTGCTACTACAAAACGTGGATATTTAAATATACCTACAAAAATAAAGAAACAAACCGGTTCTTCTATGAAACCTATATCAGTAATTGCACCA
>CANQEX010000025.1 GCA_947596225.1 uncultured Clostridia bacterium
AACGATAGAGCGAAGTTTTGCTGATAGTAAAAATAATCATGGATACAGATATGCTATATATAAAGGAATAAAGAAAAATCAAAATTATACATGGCTGATTTGTGCTGCGCAAAATATGAAAAACATAGCAATAAAGAAAGAAAAAGTAAGCAAAAGGGTAGCATAATCTACCCTATACTTATAATTTTTTGAAGAAATAGTTAAAAATTCTTATATTTTATGAAATAAAATTAAAACATTAAGAAAACCCTAGAAAAAAATCTAGGGTTTGTCAACAGTCTGAATAGGAAATGGTAAAAACCATTTCCTATTTTTTTACGGAATAGTATGATTGATAAAATTATGTAAAATCCTTATTTAAATTATTATAAAAATATATAAAATTTAAACAAAATGATATAAAAGACTGAATAAGTATTTCCCTATAATACTTTGAATACTGTAACATTAGTGAAATTGTATATTCTTATTAAAAATTATATATTATATTTATAATATTATAATTATATACAAGGAGTTTGTTTCGATATGAATTTAGGTAAGGAGAATAAAAGAAAAACTAAAAATTTGAAAACTAGAATAATAATTTTATTAATTATTGCGTTATTAGCAAATTATTTTTTAGTTTTGTCTGAAATTACAGGAGTAGTATTAGCAACAACTGAAGATTGGAATTTAAGAAAACCAATTAATTTTGAGAATATTGTTGATCAAGATGAAAAAGAGGTTGAAGATAATAATACAAATCAAGTTGAAGATACTAATTCTGTTCAAGAAGAAGTAAAAGAAGATATCGTTGAAACAGAAAATAATGATTCTGTTGATCAAGAAACAAGTTCTAGTAAAGAATTGACTGAAGAACAAGTAAAAGATTTAGAAAAAATATCAGTTAATTCAGAAATTAATGTTAATAATTCAAGAAAATTTGGAGAACGAATTATAGTAGATGCAAGTTTAAAAATAAATTCAGATTTTAAAAATTATAAAATAGATGAAATGACCATAAATATTGAGTTACCAAAAGTATCTGACGAATTACCATATATGCATGAAATTAAAGAAAAATCTGATAACATTGAAATATTAGAGGATTCTGCAAATAGAATATTATTAAAATTAAATAAACAAGAAAATAGTGAAACAATAAGAATGATTCTTGTATATAATGGTGAAGGAACAGACATAAAAGTAAATGGAGAAGCAAAAATAAATGTACAAGGTAATGAGCAAATAAGAAATTTTGAAGCAACAAATGAAATAAAATTAAGTGAAGAAAATATTGGAAAATATAGTGTAACAACAGATACAGCAAGTAGATATAAAGGATATTTATATGCAAATGCTGTATTAGAAAATAAAAAAGATTTTTCATTTAGTACAACAGATGTAGTAGAAACAAAAGATATAGATATAACAGATGAGATAGAAATAGAAAATAGTGTTGATAAAATAGTAGCAGAAGAAAAAGAAGTAAAATTAAATGGATTAGTAGTATATAAAACTACTTCAGTAGCAGTAAAAGAATTTGATGAAGCATTTAAAGAGAATGGTACAATAGAAATTTTTAATGCAACTGGTGAGAAGATAGGAGAAATAAATAGACAATCAGAAGTAAAAAATGAAAGATATACATATAGTTATAATGTAGATGTTGATACTGTAATATTTAAAATAAAAAATATTGAAAATGAAAAAACAATAAATATAAAGAATGACAAAGTAATAAAAGGAACATATAGATTTTCAAGAGATTTAGTAAAATCATTTAAAACAATAAACACAGAAATAATAAATAGAGCAGTAAAACAAATAGGAGATGAAAAATTAGTATTAGAAGAACAAAAATCAGTTAATAGTATAGAATTACAAGAAACAGAAACAAAAATAGAATTAAATATGGACAAAACGTGTTTTTCAACACAAGAAGAAAATGAAATAACATTTAATGTAAATTTGAAAACAAATAGTGAACAATACGAAGTATTTAAAAATCCAAATATAGAAATAGAATTTCCATTATCAGTAGAAGATGTAAAAATAGAGAATATAAATTTGTTACATAAAAATGGATTAGCATTATCACAATGGAAAGTTGAAAAAAATGAAGCCGGACAAAGAGTAATAAAAGTACAATTAAATGGTGAACAAGAGGAATATACTCCTAATTCAAAAATAGAAGCAACTACAATAAATATATTAGCAAAAGTAAAATTAGATAGATTAACAACAAGTAGTAAAGGTCTTATAAAATTAAAATATTCAAATGAAGGCGGAATAACTTCATATCAACTTCAAGGAAAAGAAGCAGAAGAATATGAAATAGACTATGTAAGTAGAAATGAATTATTAAGTTTATTAAAATTTGAGAATTATAATGACAATAAAGGTGTAATTAATACTGTAAATACAGAAAGAAATATAGGAAAATTAGAAGTAGAAAGTAAAAGTAAAATTTCTACTGTAAATATGAATATAATTAATAATTTAAAACAAGAAATACAAGATGCGGTAATAATAGGAAGATTACCTGTAATAGGAAATGAGGATGGAAATCAAAATAATTTATTTACAACATTTGATATAACATTAAAAAGTCAAATAATGACTTCAGGATTAGTTGCAAAAGTATATTATTCAGAAGAATTAGATGCTACAAAAGATAGTACAAGTTGGAAGGAAGAAATATCAGATTATAGTAAAATAAAATGTTTTAAAATAGAAATACAAAATGGAATAATGAAACAAGGAGAAAATATACAATTTAACTATGATCTAGAAATTCCAGCAAATATTACTTATAATCAAGCATCTTATGGAGCAAATATATTTTATTACACTTTAAATGGAGAACAAAGAGTTGAAAATACTATAATGGGTGTAGAAACCGAGAAAAAAGAAGTAACAATAGATGATTTTGAAGATATACATGAAATAAAAAATACAGAAGAAAATAAAGCAGAAACTGTACAAGATACAATAGAAAATAATCAAGAAGAAGGACCTGAATTATTAATAGGAACACAAGTAACTAAAGGTGGAACTATTGTAAATGAAAATGAAGACATAAATGAAAGACAAATTTTAAGATATACAACAATGGTAAAAAATAATTCAAATAAACCAATAACAAATATAAAACTAAAAGGAAATGCACATAATGCAAATATGTTTTATTGGCATACATTTCAAATAACAAGTAGTACTACAGGAGAAGAAGCAACAACTGGAGAATGGATAGAAGATACAGATAATTCACATACATATGACACAATGGAAATTGAAAGATTGTTACCAGGAGAAAGTGCAATATTTGAATATCAAGTAGTTGTAAATTCAATAACATTTTTAGCAGATAGAAATGAACAAACAGTTTTTGGTCAGATACAAATATCTGCTGATGGAATAGAAGAACAAAAAATAGAAACAATAAAAAATAAAATAGTATCAGCAGATATAGAAGTTCGTTTATTTAAAAATGGACAAGAAGATATTACAGATATGCACATATATGGTGGGGAGAATTATGATTTAGATGTATATGTAAAAAATAATTCAAATAACTCAATAAAAAATGTAGAAGTAAACCTTATAGTACCTATAAATGTAAAATATAATTTATTAACTGAAATTTTACATAAAGATTATAATATTCATGTACAAGAAACTTCAAAACAAAATATTATAACAATAACATTAGATGAACTAACAGCGCAATCTGAAAATACTTTACATTTTATTACAACTATTGATGAATTAGACACATTTTTAAATGAGATTGATGTAACAGTAGTAGCTACTGTTAATGCGAATAAAAGAGAATATATATCAAACGATTATACAAGAACAATAACACAAGATAAAACACAATTTGATGTGCAATTTTATGGAAATAAGCCAGATGGATCAGTTGTAACTGATGGAGAAAAATTATTATATACATACATTGTTAAAAATAGTGGAGTATTAGATGATGAAACAAACATATCAAATATTTTTCCAAATGGTTTAATTTATAATAAAGTAACATTATATAGAGAAAATGGAACACAAGAAAATTTATTATTTAATAAAGATGATGGTAGTAGAGTAATATCTCATAGTTTAACAATAAAAGCTGGAGAAACAATAAAAATAGAAATAGAAGCAACTGTAGATATAAATGATGCTTTATATTTACAGGAAAAAATTATAAATACTATAACATTAAGTTCAGTTGATGGCGAAAAAAGTATTAGTTATGTAATACAATATCCAGATGGATGGTGGGATAGTGAAGATGATAATCCGAGCCAGAAACCAGGAGTGGATGAACCAAGTCAAGAGCCAGAAGTAGATGATCCAGGTCAAGAACCAGGAGTAGACAATCCAAGTCAAGAGCCAGAAGTTGATAATCCAAGCCAAGAACCAGAAATAGATGAACCAAGTCAAGAGCCAGAAATAAATGAACCAAGTCAAGAGCCAGAAATAAATGAACCAAGTCAAGAGCCAGAAGTAAATGAGTCAAATCAGGAGATAGAAAATAATAGTACAGTTAATGAACAAGAAGAAAAAGAACCTGAAGAAGAGAATAAATATCAAATTAGTGGAATTGTTTGTTTAGATGAAAATAAAGATGGATATTTGGATGATGGTGAGCAAAAGATTGATAATAGTGTAGTTAAATTATATAAAGCTAACAATAATGAAGAAGTCAAAAAAATAAAAACAGATAGAGATGGAAAATATACATTTAAAGATGTACAAGTAGGAAAATATATTTTGTTATTTGAGTATGATGCTGAGTTATATGGAATTACTAAATATAAAATAGATTCTACAGAAGCTACAAATTCTAATGTAATATCAACAGATGAAGTAGATGGAAACACATATGGCATTACAGATATTATAGAAGTAACAGATAGAAATATAGATAATGTAAATATGGGATTAATTAAAAGTGATACTTTTGATTTAAGTATAAAAACATATGTAAGTAATGCAAAAGTTAAGACAAAAAAAGGAATAGAAGATTTTACATATGAAGAAGATGAACTTGCAAAATTAGAAATTGGATCAAAATATATAGAAGGAGCAGAAATAACAGCAACATTAGTAATAAAAATTACAAATAACGGAAATGTTGCAGGATATGTAAATCAAATAAAAGATATAATTCCAGAAGGATGGTCTTTTGATGAAAAATTAAATAAAAATTGGACAGTAGGAAAAGATGGAAATTTATATTATTCATCAATAGAAAGTAATTTAATTCAGCCTGAAGATTCATCTGAAGCAAAATTAATATTAACAAAAAAAATGACAGGAGAGTCAACAGGAACATTTAAAAACATAGCTAATATTGAAAAGTCAAGTAATAAACTAGAAATTAAAGATGAAAATTTAAACAATAATGAATCAACTGTAGAATTTATTGTTTCAATAAAAACAGGATTTACAACGTATTTAATATATGTAATAGCAATAGCAATTATTATTTCAGTAATTTTAATTATATTAAAAAAAGTATTTAAATTTAAAAATAAAAATGTTTTATTAATAATTTTATTTATACTAATTTTAATTATACTTATGTTGATAATATTAAAAATTACTAGTTATGCAGATGAAGATGAAGTAAAGAAGCCTGTATTACCTTCTAATGTCGATAACAAATATGAAGGACTTGAATTTTGGGCTGTTGGATCTACAAGCTTAGCAACAGATTCAAATGATCTTTATACAAATGTAACTCCATATGCTAATATAGATGGATATATGAATAATTTTTATGGATATGGTAAAAGAGGACGTGTATTAGGTGCAGAATTTAAGTATCATCAAAAACATGCAAGAACGCAAATGTGTATGCATGGTACAGATATTACTTCAGACGATGAAGAAATTGATACTGATAATTTTGATGTAATGACAGCTGTAGGAAGTGTGGATTTTGGTTGGGATAATGGATATACTAAGTTTTTTAATAATATGACTGGTAGAGGTTATAAAGAGGTATTTGCTAATGCAGCAACAAAAGCAGAAACAGAATCTACTTACTTTGTTGCACAAGAATTAGGTTATATTGGATATTCTTTAGATAGTAAAAATTTTGGTGAACCATCTGGAAAAGGTTATAAACAGTATAGATATGCATTTTCATATGTTTTAGCAACTGAAAAAGTATTAAGAAATAGATTGGAGAGTGTTTTAGGATACAAAATTCAAATTCCTGAACGGAAAATATGAAACATTTAAAGATGAAGTTGGTGGAAAACTTGTTATAAAAAGTAAAGATCTTTTTACAGATTTCAATACTTCTAATACAAATAGATTAAATATTAAGGGTGATTCTTTGGCTGAGAAAGCTGGTTCTTTAACACCAGATAATTTAAAGATTGAATCGGTAAATGAAAATAAAAATTATACAATAAAAAATATAGGTGGAACTAATTATATTTCAGGTATAAAAGTAACATTTCCTACCTCAGGAAGAAACAATCTAATATGTAATACTGTAAAAATATATTATATAGTAAACGGAAAAGAAGAGGAATATAAAGGCGATATATATAGAGATAATGGAAATAATACAGTAACTAAAATGAATAGATCTGTACTTATTAATGCACAAACTTTAGAAGAAATCAATGATGAAGAACATGATGCTGGAATACCAGATGCTTTGTGTGGACAAACACTTTGTTTTCCTGTACCTTTTGATTTAAAAACAACAAACCCTAATAATATAGACATTAGGATAAGGAATGAATATTTAACTTTTGCTAGTAGATTTATATTCTGTTATAAAGCAGATAAAGCTCAAAATCAAGGAATATTAAGAGGAAAATATATAACAAATAAAAGTTATGTTGATTTTTCATATGCTGGACCAGGTGTACAAATAACAAAAAATGTTGCTAAAGTAGATGGAGTTACAGCTAGTTATGGAGCATATGTAGAAAAAGGTTGTACAGTTACATATAATATTAATTTAATATGCAAAGGACCAGGATCAATTAAAAGTGTAAAGTTTACAGATAATGCACCAGAAGGATTAAGTTATGTAACTAGTACAGTTGTAACAAAAGATGATGCAAATTCAAATACTTTCACATATACAGGAGAAATATCTGCTAGTAAACCAGTAACAGCTACAATAACATACAGAGTTACAGCAGAACATTTTATTTATACTAATAGAATAATTGTTAATACAGTAGAAATAACAAATGTAGTTAATGAATATAATGCTAATATATATCAAAAAGATGGAGTAAATTATTTATATTTATATAATGCAAATGAGTTAAAATCATCAGCATTAGTATATATGAAGAGATATGATGTATCAATTACTAAGACAGCAGATAAAGAAGTTGCTGAATATGGAGATAGAATTCAATTTAATATAGTTGTTAAAAATACAGGAACAACACCAAAATTTGGAAGTTTTAATAATATAATTGTAGAAGATGCTCTTCCAAATGGTATTGAATATAGTTATTACAGTGGTAGAGGATGGACTAAAGATAATAATAATTATAAATATAGCCAAACATTAAATCCAGGAGATACAACAACATTAACTATTACAGGCTATGTAAATGATACAGGAAAAACTGTAACAAATACTGCTAAAATTACACAAATGTTAAATCACAATGGTGAAGATGTAACAATTAATAAGTCTAGTTCTTGTAAAATAAAATTAAAGATGTATAAAGCAGAAATTAATAAATATATAACTATATATAAAAATGCAAATAATACTGATACATACCCATATAGAAGTAGTCTTGATGAAATCCAAAAAAGAAGTAACCCAATAAATCTTGAGGTGGGAGATACTGTAACATATAAAGTCGATTTTAATAGTTTAAAAAATGATGATTATGGACAAGTAAGAACTTTTGATATAAAAGACGAATTTGATGAAGGTTTAGAATTAACAAATATTATTTTAACAACACAATATGGAAATAAACTTGAATGGGGTGCTGGTATACAGGAATCTCAAATAGGTACTACTATGCAATTTGGAACAGTAGGATTGCAAGTTTTATCAAAAAATAGTTTTGAATTGAAAGGTTTAACAATACTCTCTTATCCATATATGACTTTGAATTTTACAGTGGTACATAGAAGTAAAACTGAAGATATACTAAAAAATACAGCTTCAATAGAAGCTATAACTAATAATAATGGAGAACTTCCATTAGATAAATCAGTTGGAAATAAGAGTTCAACAGAATATATAAAAACAAAAACATATGGTGTAAGCATTACTAAAACTGTTACAAAAGTAATATCTAGTAGTAATAATAAAACTACATCTTATTCAAGAGAGACATTAAATAACACACAAAAGAATAATAATCCGGTAGAAGTAGAAAAAGGAGATAAAGTTGAGTATGTAATTAAAATAAAAAATATAAAAAATACTACATTGTATAATTTTAAAATAGATGATTTGTATGAAGGAATAGGGTTTAATTCAAATGAGGTAACTATGACAGTTAATGGACAAAATATTAATCAGTCATTTGATTCATATGGGGGTTATAGGGCTGGAGATATAAGTAAACAAACTAGAATTTTTGGATGGAGTTATAGAAATAAGAATATTCCAAATGGAGGATTAAAACCCAATGCTCAATTAGAAATAAAAATAAAAGCAACAGTAACAGCATCAAATATGACATTGTTAAATTGTTTAAATCAAATAGATATGGTAAGAGTAGAAAATAAAAATGGAATTGTTATTAAAGATGAAGGTGATAAGACATTAACAGATATATTAAATGACAGTAAAGATAAAAATAAAGAATATATAAGACTAAAAAATTTAATAATATCAGGAACAGTATGGCAAGATAATGATAAAGATGGAGTAATGGAAAATGGAGAGCCAAAATTACAAGGAATAGAAGTAGAACTTCATGATGACACAAATAAAAAAGTAGCAACAACATATACAGATAAAAATGGTAAGTATGTATTTGGTGAAACAAACGGAAAAAATCAAAATGGAAGTACAGCAAGTAAAAAGATGGTAGAAGGAGGAGATAATTCAGGAAGAGTAATAAAAGCAACAAATAGAGATGATAGTACAGGAAATTATACAAACCAAAGTAAATATATAAATTATTATGTAAAATTTAGATATAATGGAGTTGACTATAAATCATCAGTATATTCAGGAAAAGACAATATAATAGAAAACAATAATTTTACAACGAAATATAAAACAGATTCAAATGCAATGGAATATGAGGATGAGAGAGAAGCATTTAATAAGAATTTAAGCATAATAGGTTATAATAAATCAATAAATCCAGATCAACCAATGCAAGTAAATAAATTAGAGTTTGAAAAAAATAGACATATAAGTGATTTAAAATTAAATGATACAATAAAAATGAATGCATATAGTTTTGTAATAAAGGGAACAAAAGGATTAACAGGATTATCTAATGGAAATAATATAGATATGTTATTTTTCAATGTAACAGATTCAGAAGCTGAAACAGAATACTTAAAATATATAAATCTAGGATTAGAGCAAAGAGAAGAATTAGATTTGAAAGTAACAAAAGATTTAGTATTTTCAAATGTAAGTATAAACGGACATTCATTAGATTATGATTTTGCACAAGTAAAAGATAATGATTTGTATTATAGAACAGGAGCAAATGGTGAAGAGTCATACAAATTGGAAATATATAAATCAGATTATTATTACAGATATGAGATGTATGAAAATCAAGAAGTAAAAAATGCAAAAGGAAAAGAAAGTGAATTAGAAATATTATTTAAGTATAAAATAACAATTATGAACCAATCAAAAGGAAACACTTTTGCAAAAGTAAGAGAATTAGTAGATTATTACTCAGATAAAATACAAATTTCACCAGGTATGTATATGGAAAAAGATGGTGTAAAATATTCCGCATTAAGTACAGCTGGAACAAGTGAATATAATAATGAAGATCATAATTTTTCTAAAGAAGGATATCAAACAATCTTTATTAGAGGCATGGATAGTGTATTATTAAAAACAAATGAAAAATTAGAAATTTATATACCATTCATTGTTAAAAAAGATACTAATAGAGCGGTTGCATTAGGAGATATAACCAATATAGCTCAAATTAGTACATATGCAACATATACAGATGAAAAATGTGATAAATCTGCAGGACTAGTAGATAAAGATTCAAATGCAGCAAATATAAATAAAAATAGTGATGCAGTAAAAATTGATCAAAAAGATTTATATGAAGATAACACATTTAGAATAAAAACTAATTTAGGTTTAAAAGGAGAAAACAATCCAACAGTACCAGAAAATCCAACAACAAAACATGAAAGAAGAATAACAGGATCAGTATTTGAAGATGCAAGAAGTTTATTAGTAAGTGAATCATCAGAAAATGCAAAAAAAATAAATCAATTTGTAGGAAATGGTGAATATAATTCTGCAGATAAAAGGCATCCAGGTTTACAAGAACTATTTAAGGAAAATATTTCAAAAGAACAAGATAGTAATAAAGATAAAAAATTAGAAGGAATGACAGTAGAATTAATAGAAGTAATAAAAGGTAGAGATGGAAAATTATATGAGGAAACATTAGACTACAAAGGAATAAATGGTGAAAACTTTGCAAATGTAATGGTACAAACAGACAAAGATGGAAAATATACACTAGAAGCATTTGTACCAGGAACTTATATAATAAGGTTTAGATATGGGGATATATATTTAGATAAAACAATGAGTGCAAATACATTACTTCATAATGGTCAAGATTATAAGTCTACAACATACACATTAAAAAATAAAGAAGGAAATATATTAGAAGATAGTGCAGATAATGAAACAAAATATGCAGAATTGATAAAGCCAAATAAATCAGATGCAATAGATAATGAGTATAGAAGAATAGAAATAATGGCTGAATCAGAAACAATGAAAAGTGATATTGCAGAAACAATGAAATATACAAACTATAATTCTGAAAATCTTGATGATTCATTAAGAGAATTTTCTAAAAAGACAAATTGTTTCGCAGATACAGTACAGCTAGATATAGGAATAGAAAGTCCTGAAGAAATACAGAAAAGAAATGGAACAGGCTTACGAGATATGTTGGAAGAATATATCCCATATAAAGAAAATATAAATTCATTAGAAGTACCAAATATAGACTTCGGATTAGTATATAGACCTGAGAATTTTATAGAATTAGAAAAGAAAATAAAATCTATAGAATTAAAAACTTCAGTAGGAAATACATTAGTAAAAATTGAATATGACGAAAATGGAAATGTAGTGGGAGTACCTCAAGGAATTGATAAAGTACAATCTATAAATTCAGTAAGAAATGTACAAGGATTTAGATATATAAATGTAGATGAAGACATAATGCAAGGTTCAAGAATAGCAATAGAATATTACATGAAAGTAAAAAATATAGGTGAAGTAGACACAGTAAGTAGAGAATTGGCTACCTCAACTGCAACTGCTATAAAAGACACTTTAAAAGAAGATAACATTGTTTATATAAGAATGAATCAAAAAATACCAAAAGGTAAGTATTTAGGTGCAATATACTATAAAGGTATAGATGTAACTAGAGCCGAAGTAGATAATTTAGCAATAGTACCAGTAACAATAAGAAGAATAGTAGATTGGGTAGATAATGATGCAACTTTTGAAAGCAAAAATAATAATGAAAAAGACAAATATTGGATAGCAACAACTGAAGGAGAATTATTAGATAAAGGCTTAATTGCAAAAAATAGTTTATATCAAGAAG
This sequence comes from uncultured Clostridia bacterium, assembly GCA_947596225.1. GTDB lineage: Bacteria > Bacillota > Clostridia > TANB77 > CAG-508 > Scatovivens. Next base: position 11,802 of record CANQEX010000025.1, read on the forward strand.
ATGATGAATTATACTATAAAGATGAATATGGTAGAAAATATACAACAGAGAAAAAGAAAAATATAGTAGTGAGTGCAAATACAGAAAGTGAAAATGAAGCTTTAATAACTCCAATATATCCAGAATATGCAAGATTATATGCTTTAAAAACTGAGGCAAAAATATCAATAGAAATAAATGGAATTTTAGGAGCTGGAACAGATGAAAATAATATGACTTATGAAAATGTAGCAGAAGTGGTAGAATATACAACACTAGTTGGTAGAAGAACAAATCTTTCAAGTACAGTAGGAAATATACGAATGACAGAAGAAAATTCAACACCATATATAGAAGCTTATGAAGAAAGTGATTCTTCAGGTACAGAAACAGTAAACTTAATACCACCAACAGGATTAGTAAGATATAAATTGTTTATCGCAAGTAATGGAGTACTAATATTAACAATATTAATTGCAATATTAGTTATAACTGAAGGAGCTATAATTTGCAAAAAAGTGATATTCAAAAAGAAAATTTATAAGTAAACATTTTCCAACATAATAAAAAGTGAAGGAAGTAGTAGAAATACTACTTCTTTTACTTTTTTGAAAAATAACATTGACACTTAAAATAAAGTGTAGTATTATAATAACCAAATTATTATTCAAAATTCTTGACATTCGTCAAATAATTCCAAAAAAAGAAAATTAAATATTGAAGGAAGTGGTAACTTGTTATCTATTGTAAAGAGCATGTGTTTACAAGGATTAAATGGTATTTTAATAAATGTGGAAGTAGATATATCTACTGGAATGCCATGCTGGGACATTGTAGGTTTGCCAGACACTAATATAAGAGAATCTAAAGAAAGAGTTAGAACAGCAATAAAAAACTGCAATATAGAACTACTAAGTAGAAAATATATAATAAATTTATCTCCAGCTAATATTAGAAAAGATGGAGCTGTATTAGATCTTGCTATTGCAGTAGGAGTATTATGTTCTATGAAAAAAATATCAAATAGTTCAAATTTTAGTGATGCAATTTTTATTGGTGAACTTTCGTTAAATGGAAAATTAAATAAAGTAAATGGTATTTTACCAATATGTATTGAAGCAGTAAAAAAAGGAATTAAAAAAATTATATTACCAAAGGAAAATGTAAAAGAGGCTTGTATAGTAAATGAAATTGAAGTTATAGGTGTAAATAATTTATTAGAAGTAATTAACTATTTAAATAATAGTATTAAAATATTGCCAGAGAGAAAAATAAAATATTTAAAAAATATAAATGAAAATAATGAAGAAATTGATTTTTCAGAAGTTAAAGGACAAAGCTTAGTAAAAAGGGCTTTAGAAATTTCTGCAGCTGGTGGTCATAATTGTTTATTAATAGGTCCTCCAGGTACTGGAAAAACAATGCTTGTAAAAAGATTACCTACAATATTACCTGATTTAACATTTGAAGAGGCATTAGAAATAACAAAAATACATAGTATAGCTGGAATTTTAGAAGAAGATAATTTAGTTTCAAAAAGACCTTTTAGAAGTCCACATCATACAGTAACACAGCAAGCACTTATTGGAGGTGGTAAAAATCCTAAACCAGGAGAAATAAGTTTATCACATTTGGGTGTATTATTTTTAGATGAATTATTAGAATTCAATAAAAAGATTTTAGAATTACTTAGAGAACCATTAGAAGAACATTCAATAAATATTAGTAGAGTAGGAATGAAAGTTACATATCCTTGTAATTTTATGCTTATAGCGAGTATGAACCCATGTGCATGTGGATATTATGGAAGTAATATAAAACAATGTATATGTACAGAAAAGCAAAGACAAGCTTATAGGCTAAAATTAAGTGGGCCAATGGTAGATAGATTTGATATTCATGTTCAAGTTCCAGCATTAGATTATAAAAAATTAAAAGAAACAAAAGCTGAAACTTCAGAAAAAATAAAAGAAAGAGTAAATAATGCTAGATTAATACAAGAAAATAGATATAAAAAATATTCTATTTATTCTAATTCAGAATTAACGCCAAAATTATTAGAAAAATATTGTAAAATTGATGAAAAATCAAATAAATTACTCAATAGTTGTTTTGAAAATATGAAAATTAGTACTAGAGCATATTCGAAAATTTTAAAAGTTGCTAGAACTATTGCAGATTTAGAAAGTGAAACAAATATAAAATCAGAACATATTTTAGAAGCAATTCAATATAGGTTTTTAGATAGAATGGAAGGTGAAAAATGAATTATAAAATAATAGAATTAAAATATTCAGAATTTCCAGATAAACTAAAAAAAATAAAAAAACCACCAAAAAAACTTTATATAATTGGAAATAAAAAATTATTATATGAAGATTGTTTTGCAGTTGTAGGATCAAGAAAAATAAGTGAATATGGAATAAAATATTGTAAGTATTTTACTAAAGAATTAATTTTAAGAAATATACCAACGGTAAGCGGAATGGCTATAGGAACTGATACTGTGGTTCATGAAACAACATTAAAATATGGTGGAAAAACTATTGCTGTTTTAGGAAGTGGATTTAATAATATTTATCCTAAAGAAAATATAAATTTATTTGAAGAAATTATTAGAAAAAATGGATTAATAGTTTCAGAATATGAGATAGAAGAAAAACCTAAAAAAGAAAATTTTCCTCAAAGAAATAGAATAATAACAGCACTTTCTGAAGGAATTTTAGTTATAGAAGCAGGGTATAGAAGTGGAACTAGTATTACATTTAATAAAGCTATAGAACAAGGTAAAAAAGTTTTTGCAATTCCAAGTAATTTAGACAATTATTTAGGAATAGGTGTAAATAATATGATAAAAAAAGGTGCAATTTTATCCACAAATATTAATGACATTATTGAAAGATATCCACAATTTATGAATAGATTGAGGATAAAGATATCATCATTACAAATTAAAGACGAATATAAAAAGATATATAATATTTTAAAGAAAAAACCATGTTATTTTGAAGAAATACAAAATAAATTAAAAATTAAAAACCTTATAGTTTTGCTAACTAATATGGAATTAGAAGGATTAATAAAAAGGCAAAATGATGGAAAATTTAGTGTAAAAGAGGTGGAACTATAAATAATTATCATAATAAAAAAATAGGAAAATTAGGAGAAAATGAAGCTATAAAATTTATAAAAATATTAGGATATGCTGTTTTAGAAAGAAATTTTTCAATAAATAAAAAAGAAATAGATATTATAGCTAAAGATAAAGAGGAATATGTTTTTATAGAAGTAAAAACAAGGTTAAATAAGAAATATGGATTTCCAGTTGATTCTGTTGATTTTAGAAAAAGAAAAAATATATTATTTGCAAGCAAGTATTATATATGTAAATATAATTTACAAAATAAAAAGATAAGATTTGATATTATTGAAATATATATAGATAAAAAAATTTATATTAATCACTTAAAAAACGTGTTTTTTTAGATAAAAAGCTTGTTTTAAAAGCAACTTTTATATATAATTAGCTTGAAAAATTAGTTTTAGGAGAATGCAATGAATTATAAAGAGTGGAAAAAATGGCTTTTCTGGTTTACTTTTGCTGTTGCAACTATAATTGTTTATAAAACTATTGATAGTGTTACAGAAATTTTTACAGCAATAGGTGGTTTTCTTAGAATATTAATGCCTTTTATAATTGCTATATTAGTTGCATATATTTTATATATGCCTTGCAAAAGTATAGAAAATATATTTAAATCAATTAAACTTAAAATATTAAAGAAACATGCAAGAGGGTTAAGTGTATTAACTACGTATATTATAGTAATATTATTAATATTTGTTATTATTAATTTTATACTACCAAGTGTTACTACAAGTGTAACTGAATTAGCTAATAATATACCTAATTATTATAATAGTGCTGTGGAGTATTTTAATAATTTAGATAAAGATTCGTTATTATATAAATTAAATGTAAATAAATATATTGATTCAATTCAAAGCATACAAATAGAAAAAGAAATAATAAAATGGATAAACTTTGATAATATTAATTCATATATAAAAGGAATTGTAGGGGCAACAAATATAATTTTTGATATATTTGTTACAATAGTTGTTTCTGTTTATATGTTATTAGAAAGAGATGATATAAAAAGTTTTTTGCAAAATCTTGCTAAAGCTATATTAGATAAAAAAACAAATGAAACTGTATCACAATATTATAAAAAAACTAATAGTATATTCTTTAGTTTTATTACAAGTCAAATAATAGATGCATTTATAGTAGGAATTATAATTTCAATAATATTAACAATAATGAAAGTAAAATATTCTATTTTATTAGGATTTTTAATAGGATTATTTAATGTAATTCCATATTTTGGAGCAATTGTAGCAGTAATAATAGCAACTATAATAACAATTTTTACAGGAGGTTTTTTACAAGCTATTTGGGTTGCAATTATAGCTATAATTATTCAACAAATAGATGCCAATATAATAAACCCTAAAATCCTAGGGGAATCGTTAAATGTAAGTCCAATACTTGTTATATTTGCAGTAACTGTTGGAGGAAATTATTTTGGAGTTTTAGGAATGTTCTTAGGAGTACCAGTTGTTGCATTCTTAAAAGTTATTATTATTGATTTCATAAATTACAAAAACAATAGGAAAGAAATTATAAAAATTAAAGAGAGTGAATAACTCTCTTTAATTTTGTTCATTTTTAGTTTGTAATTGGAAATTATCTAAAGTTTCGTTAATTATTTTTGAGTATTCATTTAATTTTTCTAAAGGAAATACTATATCAAAAACATAATAATCATTTTCTAATTGAAGCCATGCAACTTGTAAATAATATGTTGTTTTTGTTTTTGAATCTAAATAGTGAAAACTATATGTATAAGTTAGATTTCCATTTGTTTCAGATTCTTTTAATTCAGATAAATTTGAATATCTATCGAATTCCTCTATATAAGCTTTAATATCAGCATTTGTAATGTCATATAAAGTATGATTACTAACAATGTTATTATGTGTAATTAAAATATGTATATCATTTGGCGAATTTAGTTCTATTAAATGATTAGTAGAATTAGATTGTGATAGTTGATAATCTTTTGACAGTTTTAAGCTTATTGTATTATTAGCATCATAAAATGTGTCATAAAGGTTTTTTGTTTGTTTTCCAATAGCTATTTTATTTGATTTATTTAAGAATATAAAAATTATACTTCCTAATAAAATAATCAAAGCTATAGCAACGAAGACAATCTTTTTTTTATTCAATTCTTTATGAAAACTAAAAATTTGGTTCATTGTTAATCTCCTTGTATAAATAATAATTTATTTTCAAAAAAAAATCAATATTAAAAGCTGTAAACAAAATGATAAAATCAAAAAAACTTCATATCCGTAGAAAAACCACAAAAATCAATAAAAAATGTAAATGAAATGTTATTTGAATAGGTAATAAAAAAGAGTATATTTGAATTAGCTAAATATAATTATATAACTATATTTTTGGAGGACAGATAATGAGTGGCAAAATGGTGAAAAACAAGAGAAAAATATTAATATTTTTAATTATAAGCTTGTTATTAATAATATCAGGTTTGATTTTTGTATTTTCAAATACAAAAGTGGTTATGGAAACATTTACAACAATTAGAAAAGCTTTCATATCTCCTGTAACAGAAGATATTGAAGTTGAAGAACATACAATTAACTTGATATTAAAAGAATTAGATAATGTTAGTAAAGTATCTTTAACAGGAAATAAAGTAAAAGTTAGTGGAACTGATACTGATTTAAAATTTAATTATTTTGAGCCACAGACAAATAATATTATAAATTTAGATAATGAAGGCAATGTAGAAATACCTGACACAGGAATTAAGCTTAAAATAGATGGAGTAAAACAAGGAAAAAAATATGAAATAAATATAGAACAAAAAGCCACTTTAGAAGGATATAATAGTAATTTTAAAAGTATAGTAATAGAAATAAATGCTGAAAATGAAGATATAACAACCAAAATACTAAGAATTGTGAATAGAGAAGATCAAGTTATAGAAGGCTCAAGTGAAAATTTAGCAATATGTATGTATGAAGAAGAAAATAAAGAAATAAAAATTACAGGAAATGAAAATTTAGTAATTGAATATGTTTATTCTGAAGGAAAAAACCTATCAGCACAAGAATTACAAAATGCTGAATGGAATGAATATGATGGAATAAGCAAAATTAGTATTGAGAAAAATGGATATTTATATACAAGAGCAAAAGATAAAGATGGAAGATATAGTGAAATATCATCTATAAAAATAAGTAATATAGATAAAAATGCACCAAGTATAGCTGTTGAAAAAGAAGAACCAAATGAAAGAAAAGATAAGACAACATTATCAGTAAAGTTATCTGATATTGAAGAAACAACAGAATATGGAAAATCTGGAATATATGGTTATGCAATTACAAGAGAAGAAACAGAACCACAAGAATATATTCGGATTAGAAACAAGTGATGATCAAACAATTACTGTAGAAAATATAGTAGAAAATGGAGATTATTATATTTGGGTAAAAGATAATGCGGGAAATGTTAATCATATTAAACAAGAAGTAACAACAGTAACATTTGATTCAGAAAAAATAAAAGCAATAATTTTAAATGCACCAAAAGATGAATTAAAAGGTAAAGAATATGAAACCTTAGCTGAATTAACACAAGATTTAAATAACAAAGAAATAAATGCTAGTTCAGGAGAAGTGCTTGTTCAAATAGTAAAAGATATTGATGAAAATTTAACTGTATCAGATAAAGATATAACAATAGATTTAAATGGTTATACTATTTCATCATCATCTGAAGATGGAACAATAGTAGTAGAATCTGGAAATTTAAGAATATTAGATAATAAATTAAGTATACAATCATATATAAAAGATCCTGAAAAAGGAGTAATGTTAAAAGATTTATATAAACCAAGACGTCGTGTAGTAGGAACAATAAAAAATATAAGTGGTGTTGTAATTAATAATAAAGAATCTGCAAGAGTTGAAATATTAGGTGGAAAAATAGAAAATAGTGAAATAGTACAAACTACTATTAAGAATTCAGGAAATTTAGAAGTAGTTGCAGGAAATGTAGAAACAAAAGCTTCTGCAATTGAGAATTCAGCAGAAGGTACTGTAACATTAGGAATGAAAGATTTCCAAGTAAATAATCAAGAACCAAGAATAGAAAAAATTAATTGTAATGATAATGACTGTTATACAATAGAAAATTATGGAGGAAAAATAAATTTCTATGATGGTATAGTAATTGCTTCACAAGGAAGAAGTATACATGGTGTTATAGACAGTACAGAAGATGATTATGATATAAAAATGTATATGCATGAACAGAGTTTACTATATGAAGTAGATGAAGGAAAAGAAATTGCAGTACCTCAAACTGTTAATACAATTTTAGTAAACTCTACAGGAAAAAAATATTCATCATTAAATCAAGCAATATCAGAAACAAATGATCAAGGAGATAATATTACATTATTAGAAGATGTTGAAGTAGAAGAATCAGACAGTGAAGTACAAATTCCTGAAAATAAAAATATTTCATTAGATTTAGCTGGTTGCAAATTAATATCAGCTAAAGAAAATGTAATAGATAATAATGGATATTTAAAAATAGAAGATAGCAAACTAAATGGAAGAATAGAAGGTAAAAATGTAGGTATTTCTAATGAAGGAACATTAGAAATTATTAGTGGTGAAATTGTTATTAATGGAGCAAGTTCTAATAGTGCAGGAATTAATAATGAAAGTACAGGAACTGTAATATTAGGAATAAAAGATGCACAAGTAACAACAAATGAACCAAATATAAAAATTAATGGTGATGGTAACAGTAATTTTGGAATTCTAAATAATAATGGTGGAGAATTAAACTTTTATGATGGAAAAATTACAATGGAATCAGACGGTAAAGTTATTGATGGAGAAATAACAGGTTGTGAAGATGGATATAAAGTTAAAACTTATTCATATGGAGAAACTGATAAATATGAAGTTGAAGAAGGACAAGAATTAATAGTATTAGAAGAAATAAGACAAGCTAGTATAGCTTCAATAAGTTATCAACAATTACAAACAGCAATAAATTCAGCAACAGATGGGCAAATAGTTAGTGTAACAGATGATATTGCAAAAGGTGAATTAACTACTAATATAGTAATACCAGCAGATAAAAATATAACTATAGATTTAGCAGGACATGAAATAAATTTATCTGAAGAAGTACAAATTATTAATGAAGGAAATTTAACTTTAACAAATAATATAGGAGAAGGAAGAATTTTATCAAATTATACTGCAATAGATAATTATGGAACATTGAAAATAATAGAGGGAACTATAAGTACAGATGATGGTAAAGCATATAAAAATGCAGACTTATGTGCAGTAAAAAATAATGAACTTGCAACTTTAGAAGTATCTGGTGGTTTAATTTATGGAATTATAAATGATGGAACTACAACTATAAAAAGTGGAAAAATTTCTTCACATTATGGAATTGTAAATACAGGAACTACTAAAGTTGAAGGTGGTCAAATTATTGCAGAAGGTAGTGCAATTGTAAATAAAGCTTCAGGAAAAGTAAATATGACAGGAGGACAAATTAACAATTCTGCATATGCAACAATTTCTAATGAAGAAGAGGGAGTTGTAGAAATATTAAGTGGAACTATTAATAGTAGTAGCTATATTGAAAATAAGGATTCTGCAAAATTTAGAATTTTAGGTGGAGATATTAGTTGTGGTTACATGGTAAATAAAAATTCTGGAATTCTTGAAATTGTAGAAGGAAATGTAACACTTACAAAAAATTATAGAAATGCAATACAAAATTCAGCTGATGGAACTATAACATTAGGAAAAAAAGGTGCTAAAATTAACAGTGATCAACCAAATATAAAAAAGAGTTTAGGTGATAAAAATTATGGTATAGATAACAGTAAAGGTGGAAATTTAAACTTTTATGGTGGAAAATTAACAGCACCTGAAGGAAAAAGTATAAAAGGTGATGTAACATTAAAACAAGGTTGTGAATTAAAAACATATACAAAAAGTAATAGTGGAGGATACCAAATAGAAGATGGTAAAGAATTAACAACTGTATTGCAAACTAGTGCTGTTAAAGAAGTTGCATATTTATCATCTACAGATACAACTTATGCAAAATTACAAGATGCTATAGAAGATGCAAGTAAAACAGAACCAGATCAAATAACAATATTATCTAATATTTCAATAAGTGCATCAGAAAATGATGTGGAAATTTCAAGTGAAAAAAATATAACTTTAGATTTAGATGGTTGTGAAATTACATCAGCAAAAGATAAAGCTATTATAAATAAAGGAAATTTAACTATAACAGATAGTAGTACAGGGGGAGTAATAAAAGCTGTTTCTACTGGTATTGAAAATGAGGGTTCATTACAAATATTAACTGGTGAAATTTCTATACAAGATTCTTCTAAAAATGTAATAGGAATTTCAAATATAGGTAATGGACAAGTAAATATAGATAATGGTAAAATGACATTAAAAAATGTTCAAGGGGAAGGTGTTTATGGAATTTACAATCAACAATCTTTAGGTAATATTAAAATTAAAGATTTTAATATTAATGTAACTTCTTCTTCTGAATATTCTGATGTAATTAGAAATCAAGGAAATTTAGATATAAAAAATATTACAATTCAAGCAACAAGCAGTAAATCAGTATGTGGAATTTCTAATAATGGATATTTGAATTTGGAAAAAGGAACAATAGATGTTTATTCTAATGTTTCTAGTTCTAGTGAAAGTATAATGGTAAATGGAATTAGCAATGGAGGAGTTGCTACAATAGGTATAGAAAATGGTGTTGCACAAACTGACTCTCCTAATATAGTTGCAAAAGCTAAAACTTTAACAGGTGATGTTGTTTGTATAGGAATAGACAATAGTTATAGATATGGAACTTTAGGATTTTTTGATGGTAGAGTAATAGGTGCAGTAGGATATAGTTTAACTAATGTTACAAGATATGAAAGTGAATATTCAATAAAAACATATAAAAATGGACAGAGTTCACAATATCCTGTAGATTCAGGTTATGAAATATCTATATTAGAAGGAAAACCGGGAGTTGCTCGTGTAGAATCTACAAAACAAAGATATGATTCATTGCAAGAAGCAATATCAGCTGTTGGATATTATTCAGAAGATACAATAACTTTATTAAAAGAGATATCTGTAGGTTCATCAGATAGTGATTTAAAAATAGAAAAAGGAAAAGTTATAATTTTAGATTTAGCAGGAAATACTATAACTTCAGAAAAAAGTAATGCTATAATAAATAATGGAAATTTAACTATAAAAGACAGTGGAACTGGAGGCACTATAAATGCATCATCTGTAGGAATACAAAATAATTCGGCTATACTTAATTTCGTTTCTGGAACACTAAATGTAGAGTCAGATACTAATACTGTTACTACTGGAATTAGAGGTGATGCAACATCTGAAATAACAATTTCAGGAGGTAAAATAAAAGCAAATGGTAATGGATATATATACGGAATATATAGTGAGGGCAATATTAATGTTACTGATGGAATAATTGAGTGTGATTCAAAACAGTCAATAACAGGTATAGCTTCTCCGTGTGGATATATTACAGTAACAGGCGGAACTATGAATATAGGTTTAAATTCTTCAAATGTGAGTGCTACTGGTATAAGTTCAGCTTATGTTAATAATGGAAAAGATATTATAGTAAAAGGAAATGCCAAAATAAATGTACAAGTAAGTGGATCTGGTAGTGGAGAAGGAATATATAATAATGGTAATACTACTATTGAAGAAAATGCAAAAATAGTAGCTAAACAGCCAAGTGGAACTGGTAAAATATATGGTATAATAACAGATTTAATAGATGATTGTAATACAATAGTAAATGGTGGAGAAATTGAAGTACAAGCATATAATTCTGGAGCTGGTATATATATAGATAGTAATCTTAGTACTAATACAGTACAAATGACAGGTGGTAAAATAACTGTAAAAGGTTTGAAATCACAAAGCACGATATATGGAATTCTTAATGACAAATTAGGTGCAAATATAAATATAACTGGTGGAACTATAGAGGTTACAGGAAGTGATATAGGAATAGGAGTTTCAAATAAAAACGGAACAATAACATTAGGAAATATTGATGAAGCAGTAAATACAACTAATCCAAGTATAATTGGAGCAAAAGGTATAGAGAACAATTCAGGAACATTTAATTTTTATAGTGGAAGAATAAAGGCAAATGAAGATTATAGTATAATAGGAAGCCATAATGGTAGATATGGATATAAAGTACATTCATATATTAATGGAGAAAGTCCTTTATATCCTGTTGAAGCTGGAAAAGAGATAACAGTACTTGATGAATATTCAGTTGCACGTGTAGAGTCTACAAGGATGAAATATCCATATTTACAAGATGCAATAGCTGCAGTAAGTACATCAGATACAATAACTTTATTGCAAGATTTTACAATAACTTCAGAAGAAGATTATGTAGAAATTCCAAGTACCAAAACTATAACTTTAAACTTAAATGGGTATACAATGACATCAGAAAAAGATAAAGCTATAATAAATAATGGTACTTTAACTATAAATGATAGTAGTAGTGGAGGAGAAATAAC
>CANQEX010000026.1 GCA_947596225.1 uncultured Clostridia bacterium
TATTGTTTTCTAATGTTTCTTTTATCATACTAGCAATTTTAAATTCTTTTGAACTGTAACTTATAAACACATCTTTTTCCATATATTATTTTCTACCCCCATTTTTTCAAGAAAATTCTCAAAACTTTCATCATCTAATTCTTTTTTTACATTTTCTACAGCTAACTTAAATTCATTAATAAATCGCTTATAGTCATCTAATTCTAAAAATCTTTCTAATATAATTATTATAGCTAATATATCATCAATTCCATTTTCACATGTATTTCCTTTTTTTCGTATATTTAAAAAACTATGATAATAATCTGATTTTGCAGGATATTTTATATCTAATCTAATATTAAATAGTGGATTACCATGTGCAGAAATATTTCTAACAATATTTAACATTTTTAAAAAAGTTAACATATCATTATATTTTATTGAAAAAATACTTGCTACTTTTTTCTTATCTTCTATTTTCATTAAACTATAAAAATTTATAATATTTCCAAATGTCATAAGAGTTGTAGCCATCCAAAGAGGAATTACATTATATTCTTGTTTATATAATTTAATATTATCATAATTATCTATATTTCTGTCTATAGAATATTCTATTTTTTGAACAAAATCATTAAACTTATTTTCGTTAAATTCTGTAATATAAAAGTTTTCTTTCTTTAAATAATTATATGCTCCATATTTTTGAGAAAATATATTAGTAATATATGATTTTACATTTGTTTCTATAATTGAAATATAATCAAGCATCATATTTCTCAACTCTCTATCAAATTTATATACTGCATAAATTTCCTCAAAATATGTTTCAGTATTACAGGTTTCCTTCCCTTTTTGTTTTGAATTTTTTATATCTATAAATATATCTTTGTATCCTGTAATTAAATTATAATAACTTTCTCTAAGTAAAATTTCTTTTGCTTTTTCTTCATCTTTTATTAATATATTTTTTGCTTTTATTAAATCAATTTGTTCTTCTATATCTTTATATTCAACTAACATTTTATCCTCTTTATTTAATTATTTTATATCCTAATTTTATTAATACTTTTAAAGATTCCTGTAATGTTTTTCTATCATATTCTTTTTCACTTTCAGTTAGTTCATCATATGAAACTAAGCATGGATGCTCTTTTTTTGCATCATCTCTTTTTTTTCCATATTTCCAACCATCTTTAATTCTATTTTCTGCCCATACCTCATGAACGTTTTTTGCCATAATTTCAGACAATTCTAAAATATCATTATTAAGAATAATATCTGATGTATCTATTGGCTTTGGATTATATGTTTTTTTCTTTTTAAAAAGTCCTCCCATATTTTTTATAAAATCTTCATCTCCTCTCTTTAAATCTTTTCCTATTTTTTTACCAACTTCATCTAATTGATTATATTCTACAATAGCTGGATGCAACTTGGCTAAAGGATATTGATAAGAATTAGTAAATTTTTTATATTTTTGTACTTCTTCTACTGTCGCTCTTTTAAAACCTTCACTTCTCATATATGCATTCCATCTATCATGTTCATTTTTCGCTAATTGTGATAATATTTCTTCATCTTTTATTAATTCATTAAAAATTTCTATATCTTTTTCTATTTGACCAGTATAATTATCTCCTAAAACTGAATATAATTTGTATTTTATATGTGCAGCTGAAGCTCTTGATGATCTTATATTATATTCTGTTTTATAATATTCAATAAAATCTAAATCATTTTTATTATAAGATAAATGAATTTGTTTTGCTATATTTTCTATTTCTGAATTTATAATTGGATTATTATAGTATAATTCTTTAATACTTCCAAAAGCATTTAATTCATATTTTTTATCATCTTCATTTTTCAAAATTTTAACTTGTTTATTTTTTTCTACATTTTCTATCCAAATATTTATTATAGGCTTTCTCATAATTTTTTCTTTATCTTGCCATAAAAAATATCTTCGTAAAAATATCGCTTCTTTTATATTTGCTTCATCACTATTTAAAGTTATTATTATATAATTTATATTCTTTAATTTTGACAATTCTTCAAGTGCTAAATTTGAGTTAACATCAGCTTCTATAAAATTATAGTTGTAGTTTTCTATTAATTCTGGATAATTTACCATCATGTTTTCTTTAATTTTATTAGCATTTACATCTATTATATTTATATCTAACTTATACCCTAAAATTTGTCCACACCAAGTAACCGCTTTTAAAAATTGAAATCCAACTTTACCACAACCAACTATAAGAACTGAAATTCTATTATTTATTACTTTTAAATATAATGGTTTATCTTGTAATAGTTGTAAAATTGCTCTTTCAACTTCATTCACTATTTCTAATTGTATATTTCCTTTATCTGTAGAATCTAATATAATTCTTGAAATTTCATCATTTAATATAGAATATATTTTTAATTTTTTATTTATATACTTATATTTTTCTATTACTTTTAATGTTTTTGTTAAGTTTTCATTATTATCATCTGAAACAATATATAATTCTATTTTTTGGCATTTAATTTTGTTTATATTTATATTTTCTAGTACTTGTGTAATTCTTATCCCTTTTATTTTCTTTGTTTCTTGATATAATTCTTTATAAGTTTCCTTTTTAAAATTAGCAAATATTATTGTTGTTTTTTTATTATATATTTTTCTTGCTATTGAAACAGCCTTTTCATTAAATTCTGAAAAAATAACTACTTTTTCTTTAGGCATAACATATATTTTTAATTTTGAAGCAAAATCATCTATTAATGAAAGTAAAAAAGAAACTGTTAGAAGTGGCATTAGTAAAGATAATATATAAATCATTCCTATATACATTGCATCAACAATTCCAGATATTGGTATACTATTTATTAATTCTACGTTTTCATTTAAAAATATAGTTTGTGCAGAATAAATTATACAAAAAAATATCTTTCCAATTATATTAGTTTCTCCACTTGATGGATAAATTAATATTGCTAAAGATATTGTCATTCCTATTAATAGTATTGATATTGATTTTTTTATATCATAAATATGCTTTTTTGCTTTTATAATAGTAGTTGCTAAAACAATTACTGCTAAAATTACAATTATATTTATTACACTCATTTTTACATCCTCACTATAAAAATACGATAATATTTTATCATATTTATAATATTTTTTCAATATTTGACAAAACAAAAAATAGGTTAGAAAACTTCTAACCTATTAATAATATTTTAATTAATTTGCATTCTATTTTTTGTAATTGCTGGCATTGCCTTATATATAATTTTAAAACACGAAAATTTATCTAATTCATTATCATCTAAACAATCTAAATATATATCTAATTCTTGTAAATTTCTACAAGCTGATATAATAGCTGGATGTAAATTAAATTCAAACATTAATTCAATTCCTAATAATATTGAGTCTTTAAATGATCTATTTTCTTTATTATACATTAAATTATAAGCTTCTCTAAATCTTGATACCATACTATTTTTATATATTTTTATTGGATTTACATATTTCTTTTCTATAATTTCTGAAACAGATAAATCACTATATGTTTCCATAGCTTCTCTTAAATCTTCTTCTAAATATGGTAAATATACTTTTCCTTTTTCTTCTGATATTAATAAAGTTCTATTATCTTTTAGTAAAGCATTTTCATATACTTCATTATATTTTAATTTTAAAATTTCATTTTCTAATTTTATTTCAGCTAAATTAGTAGAGTAAAAACTTATAACATCTTTTTCTTTTGTTAAACCATTTGTTTTTTCACTAAATTGAATATTTTGATTTGTAACAACAAAATAAGTATCTTGATGTTTTTCAATATATACATACAATTTTTTATAGCTTACTCTAAGATTAGGTTGATCTGCTATTATATAAGATTTAGAATTGCTTGCATATACTCTATATTCATCTTTTTCAACACCTATTGTAAATTTATTTACAGGAAGATTAACATAAAAAAGTTGATTTTTCTCATCCATTTTTATTTTAACTCTACCCTTTTCAACATTAACAACTGGTTTCTCTTCTGTGAGTATTTTATGTCTTAATTCATCTAAATGTTTCATATTATAATTTTCTATAATTTTTTGTTCATCTTCTATTTGTTCAAATTCTTTTTCTTCTTCTTCACTTAAATTATTTATAGTTTCTATATTATTACTTGTTTTATTAAAATTATTAATTTTATTCATATTACTTACAACACTTAATTTAGATTTTCTGTCTTTGTTAGGAAATTTCCAGAAATCTGAAATACCTTTTTTATTTTTACCAATTCTTCCCATATAAACATCAGTATTATCATCAAATTCTGAATCATCTTGTCTTCTTTGAAATTTATCATTAGTAGGTTTATTCACTTGCACAATCTCCCTTCCAATTCATGATGTATTTGGTATATAGGATTTATTTTTCCTATTTTACCACTATTTACTTTTATTTTAACACAGGAAATATTGATAATCAATACATGTTCCTTTTTTTTACAAAACTGTAATAACTGTAACATAATTTTATTTTTTATGGTCCTTCATATCCTTCTCTTGCTTTTCCTACAACATTTATTTGTATATTAAATTTTATAGCACCAGGATCTATTCCATCTCTTTCCGCTTTTTCATAAAAATCTGCTGCATCATGTCCCCATTTTCTATCTAATTCATCATTTGTTCCATCCCAAGTTGCCTTTATTATAAAATGTCCATCTTTTGTTTCATCTTCTTCAGGGTTTGGAATTGCTTCTATTGAGTTTTCAATTTGAATTTTAAAAGGAAATCTTTCTTCTTCATTAATCAAATTGTATGTTGAAATATTACCTTCCACAGTTGGCTCACTATTTAATATATAATATTCACTATCAGTTAATGGCTCATCTACTAATTCATATGTATGTCCAAACATAGTTATATCTGTTATAGTATAATTTATATCTGCTCCAGTTTCTCCACTATTTTTTATTAGAATATTAATCTCTTTATCTTCCATGCCTGGATATAATCCTTCTAAACTAATATCTAATGGTGTTTCCTTTTTCTCTCCATCTAAAAAGAACTCAACATTCCAAGAATTTATATGAAGATTTACATATGCATCTAACATTCTAGAAAAAGTAAACCATGCTAAAGTGGTCATCATTAATAATATAATTATTAATAATAACCTATTTGCTAAATTCAATTTTTTATTTCTCTTTTTCCTTTTTCTATTTATTCTAAGAATATTCATAAAATTCTCCAAAATATAATTTTAGGAGGTAAACTTTTAATTTTTTTACCTCCTAATTTTTTATTTTATACTTTTAATTATGTATTTTTACTAAGGACCTTTAGGTGTTGTATCTGGTTTTGTTAATCCAAGATCTACTTCTATACCACCACCAAATGATGCGAAATTGATACAGTCAGGATCTTGTCCTTCTAACCAAATATATATTCTAACTCTACTAATTTTATTTGATGCAATTTTAAAATCTGTGCTACCATTAGTTGCAGATTTCAAATTTACAGCAGAAGTCTCTATTTTACCAGCTTTAGTTTGAACTGTATTTTGTATTGCTAAATTATGTGTAGAAGCAGTTGCATCCCATGTATATAAATTTCCCTCAGGAATTGGGTTAGATACAGCAGTATTTTTCAAACCAAATGTAAAGAATTGTGAATCAGCTTGCATAGAACCAGGTGTTAAAGCAGCTTTATCGTGAGATTGGTCACCATTGCTCTCTGCTAAAGTAGTAACTTTATTATTACTGTTTACAATATATTCAACATGAGCGTTTGCATTTGGTTCCCATATTGCAACATCTTTTATTTTTTTACCGTCATCTTGACCAACAAGATCTGTAAGAGCTGTTTTTTGATCAGCAGTTGGATCTGAAGTAGGTTCATATAATGCAAATCCAACTCTTACACAGTTTTGTAAACCAGATTCTTTTTTACCAACATAAATTTTACCATTTCTATTATATCCATTATCTGGTGGAACATTTAAAGCATCATCTAATACATCTACTACTGAATCTACATCTAATTGTAATACATCGCCGCCTTCATTAGCAGTTCTTGATGTATTCTTTACGAATAAATCAAATGCTATAAAAGAAGGATAATCATCTTCTGTATATGCTTGATTTGGATCTTCAATTGCATCAGCTTTAGATGATCTTAAATAGTCAGCATTTTTTTCATCAACTAAAGTTATTGTTCCAAAGCTTCCATTTTCTAATTTACCTCTTAACATATCTAATCTGTCTGTATTTGATGAATGCTCACCTATTGTTGATACAGGTAATAATTCTATTGGGTCAACATTTTTATGTGAAGCAGTGCCTTCACCAAGTGAAACATCTTTATAAGCATTGTCAAGAATTGATAATAATGTATCAGTATCATTTGCTTTATCAGTTGTCACGTCACCTAAATTAATTCTTTGACTCCAAGATTTTGCATCTAGTGAGATTTCTAATCCTTCAGCAACCTCTACAACTCCTCTTAGATTTTCAATGTCTACATTTTTTTGCGTTGTAAACCACGCATATGTTGATGCAATCAACATAATAGCTGTAAAAGCTATAAGTAAGATTAACGAATTTAATCTTTTTTTACTTTCTTTTGTTCTTTTTTCCATGTCTTTTCCTTTCTTTTTATTAATATATTTTAAAAATTTTAAAGACTATATTAAATTATTAAAATTATTCTTTTTTATCAGGTATATGTTCTTCTGTCAAAGTCATATGCATTCTAATTTCTCCACCTATTAATGAATCTATGCAGTCAGGATCGTCTCCCTCAACCCAAATAACAACTGTATACTTATCTAAATCTCCAACTTTAAAATTCTCTGTTGATTCAAGCATAACTGTTTTATCTGATTTAAAAGGAACTGTTCCTTCTTCTGCTTCACCAGTAGTTTCATTAGGTTTTGCATATACAACTCGTTCTTCATCATTTTTGTAAATCATAACTCTTATTGCTTTATCTACATCTTTTACTACATCATCAATTTCTATTGTTCTCCAATAATTAATTGTATCTTGTCCTTGATTTTCAGCATAAAATGTATAAGCAATATAGTTTTTTCCGTTATGAGAACCTTCACCTTCATTATGAATATTTTCAGGTAGCCAATTAATCGAAATGTCTGAAAAGAAATCTATGTCTTTAGATCTTAAGAAAGTTCTTTCTAATTTTTCATTCAAATTTTCATAAATTGTTAAATTACTTTCTCTTCCAAATTCACTATCTAATGTAACTGTAAAATTTTCTCCCCTATATAAAATCCCTAAAATTATGTATAAATTTATTAGAAAAATTATAAGTACTAATAATAGTATTTTTAGGAAAGTGATCCTAGTTTTTCTTTTTGCAACTTTTTTCGCTGATTGGTCTATTTTATCTTTTGACATATCACCACCTAGCCTTTTATATTAAAGAATAACTTTATATTCTATACTACCAATATAGCATATTGATTTATCTCAATCAATAACGTATTCATTGCATTTTTATTACTTTTTTGTAACAACTTATATATTAATTAAAAATCACCTGCAGTTATTTTTATAGTCACTTCAAGTGCATCAGATTCATTTTCTTTATAAAAATCAAAAGCTTTTTTTCCAAATTCTGTATCTAAATCATCATTTCCAACAGAATAATTCCAATTTACACAAAAATCAATATCTCCTATTGAGTCTTCAGTAATAGTACTATTATTATCTTTTGCTTCTAAATGATTTTTATATTTTATATATACATCAAAAGGATAATTATTTTTATTTGTAAAGAAATTAAAAGTACTATCATCTTCTGTAATCTCATTTTCAGTTTTTAATTTATCTAAAATCTCTTCTCCAAATAATTTTACTGAAGTTATTTCTAGTTGGACTTTAATAGGTATTGATCCAACATTATGCACACTAACTATCTGATGATTTTCAGACATTCCTGGGAAAAATTCATCAGCTGATAATGTAACTTCATCTTCTAATATTTCTTTATCACCTACATAAAACTCAACTCCATAGGAATTAACAACTCCAATTAAATCATCAACTGAAGCTTTAGATAATATAGCCAACCATGCATATGCACTACTAATTAACATGATTAGAAATATTAAAACTAAAAACAACTTTATTCTTAAATTTCTATTTTTAATTCTCCTAAATTCACGTAATATATTCATAAAAATTCCTTACCTATTCTTCTTTTGCATCTAAATCATTTTCATAATTTTCCACTTCGTTGCTATCTTCTTCTAAATTATTAATAACATCTTCATCTTCACCAAATACTTCAATTCCTTCTTCTGATTTTTCTTTATTAATTCTAGATCTAGTAGGTTTAAAATTAATAAACACATTTACAGCTAAAATAAATATAATTATAAAAGAGGAATATGTGCTAGTTGCAAGAGTATATAATAATGTTAAAATACTTGAAGATACCTTAACAACGCCTAAAACTTCGTCATCACTAATATCAGGATCTTCTTGTCCATTTAATAAACCTTTTGCTGTAATCTTTAAATTATCATTCTCATCATAAATTTTAGCAATAACTTCATGCATTATGAGTTTTCCATCTAAATCACCATCTCTGCCTCGATAAACAATCGTATCACCTAACTCTATTTCATCTCCTGGTATTTGTTTACAAATAACAACTTCTCCTATATTATATCTAGGAATCATACTACCTGAAACAACTCTAAATATTCTATATCCTGCAATAGATCCATTATTATCTGTAATTTTCTGAAGTACAATTATAAATATTAGAATTAAGCATAAAATTGTTATAACATTGTAGAGTACTCTAAAAAAGATTTTTGCTATTCTTTTAAAAATATTTAATTCAATATCATTTTCTCTTTTCATATATAGCCTCTTTTATTCTTAACCTTCCCTATTATAACCTTCTCTAGTCTTTTTTATTTCGTATTTTTTCCTAATTATTTTTCGTCTATTTTTCTTATTGTCATTCATATTAAATAATATAAATATAATTAAAATTAAAATAAATACTTTTATAAGTCCATTATCATTTTGAATAAATTTTGTAATTTTTCCTATTTTAGGAATCTTAAAAGCTACTTTTCCATAAATCTGCTCAGGTTTAACAACAAAATCATCTATTACATCATTATTATCACCTTTAGTTTGAAAAGTTCTTTCTCCATTTTCTTCAGTTATTTTTGTTATTCTATGAGAAATAATTTTATTATCTTGATTAAAAGTGATAATATCATTTTCTTCTAATAAATTGGTATCATAATTTTTTACAATAATAATATCATCTTTATATAACTTAGGTTCCATACTGCCTGATATAATATTGAAAAAATACATACCGTAATATTTTTGGAGTTTTGTCTCCATTTAAATTGTAATATAATAACTTAGCATTTATAAGAAATATTAATATAAGTATTATAGAAATTATTGTTTTTATAAATTTATTAATCTTTTTCTTTTTTTCTATTTTAGCAGTTATATTTTCTAAATTATATTCCAATTTAAAGTTACCACTCCTATCATTTTTTCAAAATTTCTCTTGCATTAATAACATATCTTATATCATCTAATAAGATATTACTTTTTTGAATGTCATTATAAACTTTAACTATTTGTATTTGTTTTATTAACTCTTCAATATTATCTTCTGAGAAATTTTCTTTTGTTAAAGTCATTCCAAATAATTTATATTTATCTTTAATTACAATAGAAATATCTTTTTTCTCTGAAATATTAATATTATTTATTACTGAAAAATCATATAAACTAACAAATCTTCTAATTCTATCTATCATAATATGTATATCTTTTTCAAGAATATCTGGTATTTTTTTAATAATACTTCTAGCTAAAAATCCATAATCATAACTTGCAAATCTTAATACATCTATTAATTTAGAAGTATCATCTATATTATTAACAATCGTTTCTTTTAATTTGCAATTATCTAATTTTACATATAATTCTTTAATAGCCATAATTTTTTTATCACGATCTAATATTTTAGCTGTATCATTTTTTACTTCTTCTTTTTTCTTAAAAATACTAAATTTAGCTTTTTGAGGTTCCATAGAAGAATTTATTTTCAAAATATCTTCTGTTAATGTCTTTATTTCTTGTTCTAAACTTTCTAATTCTGTTTTATTCTTTTTACTATTTTTATCTTTTTTGTCTTTTTTATTTTTCTTATTTTCTTCTTCTTTTTGTAATTCTTTTATTCTTTCATCTCTTAATTTTAGAATTTCATCAATTAAAAACTTAAATTCTAAATAATTAGTGTATTCTACTAAATTATTATTTAGATTTTGTATATTTAAATCCATTGATTTTTTTTCTTCTTCTGTTAATGAACTTAATTCTCTTGAAATTAAATTTTCATATATTTTTTTATAATTTTCATCTTTATAATCACTTATAGAATAATTATTATTGAAGAAATTATTTAAAATATTTTTTCCATCAACACTTTCTAAAGAGTTTAAAAGCTTAACAGTTTCCTGTTTTTTTATATGAACCTGCTCTTGTGTTAAATGTAGTTGATTTAATAATTGTTCATTTTTATTTTTATAAAATATATCTATTTCAGCTTCATGTTGATTATAAATTTGTCTTATATTAACAATAATATGTGGTATAAGGTCAGAACACTTCCAATAAACTTTATCAAATGCTTCTTTTACTCTATCTGAATTAACACTTCCTTTAACTAGTTCATCTAATAGAACTGACATATATTCATTAACATATTCACTAATATTAAAATCGTTTTTTGTAATTTTTATTCCAACATCTCTGAATTTTTTAACACATTTTAATATTTCTAAATTTATAGTTGACAAATCTTTTTTATAATATCCATTGATATTGTATAATAATTTATCTAATTGCATTTTTTGAAAAGAACTTGGTCCAGAATCACTTAAACCTAAATTTTCTAACTCTAAAATATGCTTTTTTGTTTTTGCGATTTCTTCGTTTTCTTTAATTCCTGTAATATTGTTATATCTTCTAATCATCTCTTTTTTTACAGACTCATTCATCTTATTATATTTTTCAAGCATAGATTTAAGTTTTTTTTGTAATTCTTTAATTTGTTTAATTCCTGCTTTAGGTAAAACATTTATTATTTCTTTATCTATATCTATTTGTCTTTCTATTGATTTTAATAACTTACTCACGAACGTTCTGCCTCCATTTTTTCAATATTTTCATTTTGATCATTCAAAAATTTCAGGAAATCACTAATTTGTCTATTAATTTCTAGTAATTCATCATTGCTTACACTTGACAATTTTACACCTTTCGCTTCCAAAAAAATCACCTCACATTTTCTTTTTATTATACTTCTTGCATTAATGTTAAACTTGCTTTATATTCAATTAATGTATTGCTTTCAATTTCTTCTTCTACTTGCTTTCCTCTATAATCTGTATCAGCAGCATTATTCATAACACCTGTTGAATCATTCCATCTAAAATGTGCTCTTATTATTTTAATTTTATTTTCATCAGCTTCAACTGTTGGATCAAAACTTTCTGTAAAAGACATTGGATCTACAATTCCATTTCTTTTTGTTACTCTAATTGTTTTTAATTCTGGTTCTTCAGTAATCTCATCACTTTTATTCCTTACTGAATATCCATATAATTCAAAATCTTGTAGCATCGGATCTGTTGTTTGTTCAACAACAAAATTAGCTGTAAAAGGTAAATCTACTTTTGTATAATCAATTTCAATTTCAAAATATCCTTCACTACCTGGAACTAAAATATTAGTTTTTGTATTTTCATTATCTATAATAAATGGCTGTAAAATATTATTTAAGTTTGTTTCTTCATAAATATCTGTATCATTTATTTTTATGCTCCATCTTTTTATACCAGCTAACTTATAATTAGTATTAAGCTGTTCATAATATTTTGCATATGTACTATTTATGAGAGAAAAAATAATTATTAAAGATATTATAAATAATGTTTGAATTATTTTCAACTTTTTTTCTGATTTCATTTTTTATCGTTAGTTTCCTTTCAAAGTAAAACTTATTCATCATCATCATTATTTTTGTTATGTTTTTCCATATACTGCTCTTTTTTTCTTGTTGCTCTATGGAATAAAGAAAATGCAATATATATTGTAAGTGGTATTATTATTATAAAATATGATAGATATCTATCATATAATAAATTAAACAATATTGATATTAAATAAATTTTATGTACAACAGTTCCTTTTATTTGAGATTCAGATACTAAAGGATCTTCTGAAGAATTCGCTATACCTTTTGTATGAAAAGTTCTTTTTTCTCCGTCATCATCTATTCTTACAACTTGGTGTGTAATTATTCTTCCATTAACTTGTCCATAATTAGCCACATAAACTAAATCATCACCAACATCAATTTTATTAACATCTTTTTCTTTAACTAATATAACATCTCCAACTGCATATTTAGGAATCATACTTCCAGTTTCTACTCTAAAAACTCTATATCCTAAAAAACTATTCTGATTATTTGATATACGTTGTATAATTATAACTAATGCGAAAAAAATTAATAATGCTATAACAACAAATTTTACTATTGAAAATAATAATCTCCAAATACTAAATTTTCTATTTCCATACATATCTTTATCTGTTATTGACATATCTATTTTAACCTCAACTTCTCTATTCTATCTAGATATTTATTAATACCTTTTTTGAAAGATTCTTCTAGTGGCTTTAATGATACTTCCTTTTTTCTTTTGTAAACAATATATTTATCAGTAATCATTTTCTTTAATTCTTGTTCAACTAAATCAGGATTAATATCAATAATTTGTTCCATTAATTTTTCTGTTAATTCTTTTCTTTCTTTTTTATCTTCTTCTACACTTATTTGTCTTTTTCTTTTATCTCTTACTTGTTTATTTAAACTATTAAATATTAAATATTTTATAAAAAAGTCTTCATCAACTAATTCTTTTATTTTTCCTTTTTCTTCATATTTTTTCTGTGATTTAACTGCTTTATTTTTAATATCCATATTATCACTTAAATAATTCCATAATTTAACTGCATATTGAAAATTTGTATTCTTTAATAAAACATTTGTCATTTTTAAAGGTGCCTTAATTGGAGTTGCTCTTTTTTCTTCTAATAACTGATAAATGTTTGTAGCTTTTAATGTTCTCATATTTTTTTGAAGTTCAATCATTTTGTCTTTTGTGCTTCCGGATTTTTTTGATTCTTCGGCACTTTGAGAAACATATTCAAAAGTTAATTTTATTTTTTCTTTTCTAACTTTTGTTGTAGCTTCATAATTAGCTTTTTGGTGATGTTTTCCTTTATAAGCATTTTTATCCTCATCACCTTTAGTTCTTAAATAAATGAAGTCATCAATTAACTTGATTAAAGTATATAAAAATCTATTTTCATATGTAAGAAAACTTTCTTCTTTATATGCATTCAATATTTTTGATGGCTTAACATCTTGAGTTTTCTCATCAAATTCTGAAATTAAATTTGTATTTTTGGATAAATGTTTTATACTTTCTACAGATACTTTTTTTATTAACTCAATTTTTACAACTTCTTCTTCTGTTATAATTTGTTTATTTGGATTTCTTAAAGCCTTTTCAATATATGGTACTGTAAAAATAACTTCATCAATCCAATCATCATTTTCAAGAATTTCATTTTTACTAATATCCATCATTAATTTAGAATCTACTTTATCCATAAATAATGGCATATCTGGATTATCTTGACTTAATAAATTAATTATATTTAAATTCATGCTTTATTCTCCATTCAATTAAAATTTTATTAAGACATTTTCTTAAGTCTTAATAAGAATTCTATACATTCAGCCATTCTTCCTTTTCCAAAGTGATCATCTAAAAATTTTATGTATCCATCTATTTCATCTCTAATTAAAGCTAAGTTTAATCCTTCAAATTTTCTTAATACTTTTTTAGCCATGAAATAATCAACTGCCTCAGTTTCATCTCCACCACATGCAACATATACTGGAACGAACTTTTTCATATGTTTAACAATACGGTTACCAAAAGCAACTCTAAAATGTTGTATTGTATAATCATCCATTTTTTCAATATTATCTAATATTTCTTGAGACATTGCATGTTCTTCCATTGCTTGATTAAATAAATTATCTAAATATGAATAATTTATATCCCAAGCTTCACAAGGTTCTGGATCAAAAGGGACACCTTTTTCGTTAATATCTATAGGCATTGCTCTATCGTAAACCTTATCTGTTACCATGAATGTAGAATCATCATTATTAATTGTTCCTATATACCAAGCATTTGGTGGTATTTGTAATTTTCCTTTTATTAATTTTTTAGGATCTGATTTCCAAGAACTTTGTACAATTTCTATTTTCCATTCTTTTGTATCATGCATTTCAAGTATAGATAACATTTCAGCAAAGTAATACTCGACACGGGCTAAGTTCATTTCGTCTAGTATTACTGTATAAATTTCATCTGTATAACCTGCTGTATATAAATAACTTAAAAAGTCTGTTTCATTAAACTTTTTAGTAAACTCATTTAAGTAACCAAATATATCTGTTCTATCTCTCCATGACGGTTGAACTGAAGCAACACAAGATGGGTGTTTTACAAATTTACCCCAAGCAAGTGATATAGATGTTTTACCTGTACCAGATATACCTTGTAATATAACAAGCTTTGTTGAAGCTATTGCTGATACGAATAATCTAATCATTTTCTCACTATAATATAATTTCAAACTATGTGCTGCAAAATGTCTAAATTGATGACAAAATTCTGGTAATGTAAATGAATTTTTGTAATCTTTTTGTTTATAATTTGCATATTCTTCATCTACCATTGTTAATTTAGAAAATCTGCTTTCACCAGTATCTACTGGTTCGTCTTCTTGTGATTCATCTGAAGATTCATCAATAGATGAACTACTATAATCACCAATTCCAACGCCCTCAGTATTTAATCCTAATTCTGGATTTTTCATATCAAGTATTTTTAATTTTTCATCAACTAGTGTTTCTACTTGTTTATTTAAAGAATCTATTTCCTTTAGTAATTCTTCTTGATCTAAAATTTTCTTTCTCCATTTTGCATGCTTTTTCAAAAATAATACTATTAATATAACAACTATGGCAATAACAGAAACAACAGCAGTTATTGCTAGTCCAACTAAAACCCATTCTGAAATTGAAAAATCTTTTTTATAATGATCTATTAAAGCTTTATAAACAGGTATATTAAATATTTTAGGTATTCCTGTAAAAAATCCACCTAACATATCTTTAAATCCTGAAAAAAACTGTTCTAGAAATTCATATAAAAATCTTAAGTATGTATCCATATTTTTTCTCCTTATTGTTCTATAATATTAGTAAACATTGCTTTTCGTCTCATTATTTCTTTATATAAACGTAGATTTTTGGGAACAATTACTATATTAAATATTCTCAAATTTTCTATTTCATCAACTTGTTTTAAACTATTATCTAAGGTTATTGCAAAATGGTAACCTTTGTTTATGTATTCTAATATAATTTTTTTATTTGCTTTATATTCTTCATATGTAAGATTTAAGTATATTTTTTCTTGTAATGCTTGATTATTTATTAAATTTAAAACTGTATCTAATTTTTGATTCTTTTTAAATAAAGAACTTGTAAATTCAACAATATATTTATCTTTAAAATTTGCATTTAAAATATCTCTTATTACAACAATACTTAATAATATATATTCAACTTGCAGTTTGTCTTCTGCTATTATACCACTGTTATATACCTTATCTATAGCTATTTGACTATATTGTTCAGGTAATGGTATATTATAGTCTAAATCTACATAGTATAAATAATTTACAGTTTTATGTTTTAAGAAATTCAGCTTAAAATCATCTGTGTCAAACTTATCAAGAAATATATCCTTTTCTAACATATCATTTTTTATTTCTTTATAAAAATTTTCTCCAAAATCTGTTTGTGTTCTAATTTTAAACTGCTTTTTTCTCATTATTACAAGTTCATTTATTACATCTTTAATATCTTTTAAGTTTTTCATATTCTCAACTTTTCGAACATTATCAAAAAAGAAAATAAAATTAAATATTTCTCTTGTTTTTTCTATTTTATCAAATTTGTCTTCTTCTAATTTTGATTTTAAAATTTTTTCTTTACGATTTAATGCATCTATTATTTTTAAGTAAAATGCTCTAGAAGTTTTGGAATTAATGTTATAATATCTAGCATTAATATATGTTTTAATAAACTCTTTTACAATTTCTTCATCATAATGCATTCCAAGTATAGTTTTCATATATTTTCTTATTTTTTTAACAGAAAACTTTATATATTCATCCATTAAATTTTTCATATAAAATTATTCCTTTCTAGCTCTATGTTTTACACATCATTTTCTGTTACCTGAAGAGCATTAACTTCTAGTTTTGCATATTCTATTAAATCTGCTAACAATGCTTCATTATTATAGGCTTTTGGAAATGTTATATATAACTTAAAACTATCTGTTATATCTTCATCTATTCCCATTCTCCAATTAGTACTACTAGATTGTTTTATTATTATTTGTTTATAAAAAGTTCCATCTGCATCTTTTATAATTTGTTCATTTTTATAACAACTAGATGCTTCATCATTTCTTTTTATTTCAAAATCTAATGGAAGATTTGTTGTAACAGTTAATGTTAAGTAATACTCCATAAGTGTTTCACATCTTCTTCCATCTTTAAAATTAGATACTGTACATAAATTATATTGAAAAGGAGTACTACTAGGATACAATTCTGTAAATTCAATGCTTTCCATTTGATATGTATCATCTACTATCCAAAATGCAATATCCGTAGATGCTGTAATTGTTGTACTTGA
Organism: uncultured Clostridia bacterium; assembly: GCA_947596225.1. GTDB lineage: Bacteria > Bacillota > Clostridia > TANB77 > CAG-508 > Scatovivens. The sequence goes on from CANQEX010000026.1 coordinate 16,930, forward strand.
TTGATATCTAGATAAACTTCTTCTCACAAAAGAAACACCTATGATGATAATTGTTATTAATACAATTATTATAAATAATTTACGTAGAATCCTTTTATCAAACATCTTTTTCTCCTATTTTTTCTTTATATGAAAGTAATACTATCAGTAGAATAAATGTAATTACTACAGGTATTATAACTTTTATATCTGTAAAAACAGCTTTCCAAACTCTTATGTCATGAAATATGAAAACTACTTTTCCTATAATATTTTCTTTTTTTATAGGTTCATCTTCTTGGTTATTATTATCTCCTTTAGTAATAATTGAATTATTATCTATTTTAATTATTCTATGTGTAATAAAATCGTTTTCTTTTTTATAAGTAACAATATCATTTTCATTTACATCATTTCCTAATTTAACAATAATAAAATCATCTATTTCAATTGTTTTTGACATACTACCAGTTTCTATCTGAAAAATCGAAAAGCCAAACAAGTTAATATATTCTTTATTAAAAATATTTAATTGTATAAAACAATATATTACTAATAAAGCAATTAATATTAACATTATTATTATAAAATTAATTAAAACTATTTTTATTTTTTTTAAAATCTTTTGCATTTTTTCAACTCATTTATATACTTATTTCTTCTCCAGTATACTGTGTTAATATTACTTTTACTGGAACACTAAACTTATTTTCTTCTTCCTTACTTCCTATATTTGTATCAAATTCATTTCGTGCATTTAAATTTTGCCATTCAAAATATATTCTTACTAAATTTAAATATTTTTCTTGTATCCTTGAATAAGGCATAACTCCCATATATCTTTTTTTGTCTAAATCTTGTACGAAATTATCATTTTCTATATATTGTGATTCATCATTATCTGTAGCTAATTTAAAGAAATTTTCTACTCTTGTTACTTTCAATATTAAATTTTCAGGATTATTAAGAGTTATATCATATTTAACAGATACATCCGTTTTTGTAGCATCTATTAATAAATCCATATATCCTTCTCTTCCTGGAGCTATTTTACCAGGAACAACATATTCTGTATCAGAAAAATTTATGTATTCAGAAGGCATATCAAATTCTATTTGCTCACTTCCAGAAGATATATCTTGTCCATCTATATTTATTAACCAAACACCTAACTGGTTGTTATAATTTCCTATAAGTTCATTTTTATATAATGCATATGAATTTATTATTTGAATAGAAGTTATTATAAACATTATAATAAATAAAATAATTAATAATTTTTTCATTATTTACTTCCTTTTACGCTTTTTGCAGCTTTTTTCTTAGGTTTAACCTCTTCTTCCTCTTCTTCATTACCATATTTAATCTCAATAAATAGTTCATATACTTCTTGTAAAAATAGGAATAATGTTACAATTACTACACAGAATAAATATCCCCATCTTGATTCAATTATTGATAATACTGTTCCTAAATGAGGAATTGCTATTGTTTCATCAGTTTTTCCTATTAAATAAGAAGAATCAAATTGATATCCATCATCTAGTAAATATGTTATATGTCTACCATCTGAGTTTCTATCTTCTAATTTTCCATTTTTTATTTGAAATTCATTTTTAGAAAGATTTTGATATAGTAATAATTGATCACCTTCATTAACATTAGCATCATTTGTTTGTTTTATTAAAAGTAAATTGCCTTTTGCATAATTTGGTTCTAATGTATCATCTTTTACCATGTATAATGTATATCCACCGATTTCACTACATAAATATTCATTATATGATAATAGTAATACTGTTACTGTAATTGCTATAATAGCATAGATTACAAAAAAAATTGTTCCAAGTGCATTTTTCATTTTTTTACTTCCTTTCACATTTGTATTTAAAAACTTAATATTATTGGTTATCTTGTTGTTGGCTTTCTGGTTGCTCTGCTTCTTTTTGTAGTTTAATACTTGCTGTAGAAGTTAAATCACCTTTTAAAACAACACTTATACTATACTGTTCTCCTGGAGCTAAACTCTCAATATATGTAGGCATTTCTCCAACTGTACTTCCTTCGCTATTTAATAAAATTGCTGTTAAAGATTCTTGAGATACTGTATTTTCTGTTGTGTTGTTAATAATCATAGAAACCATTGTTTCATCATTATCAGATAAATACTCCATATTTATATTTGTTACTTGCATATCACTATAAGTAGTATTTGGTAATTCAACTGCAGGTGCCTCTTGTACATTATCTATATTTTCATTGTTATCTTGAGAATGTTTTTTTATAATTGAAACAAGTGTAACAACTGCTACTATTAGTATAATTCCAATAATAACTGTAACTAGCACTTTTCCTTTTTTTAACTTTTTTCCTAATTTCAATTAATTCACCCTTTCTTTCCATTTTAATTTATTTATATCACAACTTACTATAAAAGTCTATATCATTTGTGTTACAAAAGTTTAATGTTTTATGTAACATAATTTTATTCTGTTGGACGCAAGCAAGTTATAATACTTTTTGCGTTTCCATTAGGATATGTATAATTCTTATTTGAATCCTTTTTATAAAATTTTATTCTTCTCGACGATTCTGCTTGAAGATTAAATCTAATACTATTAATAAAAGGACTTCCATTTATTGGTACTGTTTCTACTGATATTCTATTAATATATATATCATCATTCATGTCTAAACTTATTACTTTAGGATCAAATTGCAAAATAACATCTGAATTTGAGTTTGTAGTATTTCTTATTAGTAAAGTAGCATATTTTGAACCAATAGAATCTTCTATTTCATATTCTGATTCTTGTGCTGTAATGGTAAAAGAAAACTCTGCTGAAATACTTTTTTCATAAACATCATTAGTTACTGCTGTAACTTTTACTGAAACTTTTTCTCCTAATTCTAAGTCAGTATTTGGTATTACATATATAACATGAACCATTTTGTTAGATGCTGTATCATTTAAAACTGCTGGTATAACTCCATTTATTTCTTTTGGTCCACTTGCTGAATTTGAATCTATACTACATGTTACTTTATCTGATAAACTTTCACAAGTTAGAGTATAATTTAAATCATATTCCATCTTTAATAATTCATTCTCATAACTATATAGTTCTACAGTAAATTGAGTTATAGAACCACCACCCCAACTAGCATAGTTATATTTAGGATTGTTAGTTTGTAATAAATTACTCGTAAAATAAAATGCTTTAGAAGTTACATACTTTTCTTTTAAAGTATTATATACATACCTACCAAAAACAGATACTGTTACTAGTAAAGGTAAAATAAAAAATATTATTACTTTAACTTTATTTAATTTCTTCTTACTTTTTCTTACCATTATATACCTCTTATTAATATTCAATTATAGTTGTAACCTATGACTAGGTTACAACTATAATTTTGTTTTATTCTGCAACTACAAAGGTTTTTGTTGTTGTCTCAATTAAAGTATCACCAGTATACATTCTAAATTCTAATTTATACTCACCTGTTTTAATACCTTCTTTTAATTGTCCAACAAATTCCATTGAATAAATATCGTCATTTAATTCTGAATCCTCTAAATTGTCGTCTATTATATATTCTTTTTCATTAGAACTTTGTTGTAAACTATTAGTAAAGCATGTACTCAAATCAACTGGTGTATATGTTACAGGTTCATAAATATAGTTGTTAGAACTTTGTTTATATGTAGCATTTCTCTTATAAATAACCATTTTAATATTTGCATTTGGTATTATTTCTGTGTATTCTAATTTCATATTTAATTCCTGTTTCTTTTCTTCTTCAAGATCTTCTAAAGTAGATTTATTAAATACTCTATTTCCATCTACTGTATCTGCTTTAAATCCTAATCTACTAGAAACTACATCTAATGTGAATTGTCTTGTTACAACATCTCTTGCTTTATTTACTGCTCCAAAATATTTACCATCTTCTGCTGCAAAGAAATGTATTTTTACAACATATTTTCCTGTTTCCAATTCACCTTGTCCTATATGTAATTTCATGCTGTTTGCTACTTGAGAAAATCCATCTGCAACTTTATATCTTATAACACCACTTGTATCTGGTGTATATTCTTGTGTTCCATCAAGAATTAAACTAAACATTCCGGCAATCTTTGAATAATCAACTCTTGTATCATTTTCTGAATTTACTATTTCAATAGCAACACCTGTTTTTCTTGTATGATATTTTGAATCTGTTATTGGATGTACAACATCTGTTAAAACTCCTTCTACCATATCTTTAGTAGTAATTGTTCTTTCTGTATATTCTGCTTCAAACGATAAATCTATATCTAAACTATCTATTAGTGAATAATTGCTACCATTATTTGATATAGTTTGATTTATAATAACATTTTGATTTGTAAGTAAATTAAATCTTATAGTTGTATCTTCATCTTCTGAACCTTCTGCATCAACTTGTGATTTTGGATTTTGATCATATTTTATATTATTTGTAGCATCCCTTAATTCCATATAAACTTGAGCATCTCTCCAATCTGATGTTATAGAGGTATCTATAAAGTCTAAAGAAACATCATAATCTTCATATGCCAGTTTTGTTTTAGCATCATAATATCCAGTTGTAGTTTCTGTAAATTTCGAACTTCCATCTGAACAACCCATCTCAATAAAGTTCGATAACCTATAAATATATCTTGTGCCATCATCATACGACTCTTGTTTACCATCACTTAATGCTTGTACTTGATAATAATAGAATTTATTTGTAATATTATCTATTAAAGTTATTCTTGTTCCTACTGGTAATTGGTTATTTGAAGATAATACTCTATAATCACCATCTGCATAAACATTTTCTTCAGAAGTTTTTATAAATTTATAAGATATATCTACTTTAGCATCATTTGTAAAGTATAAATCTGTTTCTTTACTATTTGTAAAGCTTGGTTTATATGCATCAAGTTCATCTTCATCAATTGTTCTAATATTTATAGCTATAACCAAAATAACTATCTTTCCTGTTGTTGAAGTATCTCCTTCTTCTACTGGTGTTCTAGCAACTAATTCTAAGTTAATATTACCAAAATCATATCTTCTGCTAATATAAACTGAATTGTATAATCTAAAGTTTAATATAGGTTTATTTCCAGAGTTATCACTTATATAAGCTGACGTTCCTGAGTAAGAACCTGTATAAGGGTCTTCAGTATTTGATTTTGTATAAAGTTTTGTATTTCCAGCTTGTTTCCAACCTTGATCTTTAGAAGACATCTCTAAAGCAAAAGTATCATTTGCATTTTCATTATCGAATTGTGGTACTGAATCTATTAAATTCAAACTACGATCTGATAATGAACTTAAGTTTACTCTTGAAATTGTAAATGTACTTCCTGGAGCATATTCTGCATAATCTAATTCTAAATCTTCTGATACTTGTGTTGCATAGTTAGATGCTGTTAATGTTACATTATAAACTTCTCTTTCTTCACCTATAATCCAATCTTGATAATAATCGAATTCTACTATGTCTATATATTGTTTAAGAATTGAATTTGATTCTATTATATTTGTATAAAATCCATCTACTGTTATATCTTGATTTGCTCTACGTCTACCTTCTACATAAGAACTTCCTAAGAATATACTTTGACTTGGAGCTGATCCTACATAATCTGGGTCATATACATCATAATTTATATTACCTGAATTATCAAAACCATACATTCCAAAGTAAGTCATTCCATAAACATCGCCCCAAATTTCACTGGTTGGATTCTCATGTATATCTCCTTCCTGTTTAGCTATAATCAAATTAGTTCCAGATACAACAAATATATTATTTTTTACATTACTTTCAGAAATTGTTCCACTTTCTGAAACTCCAACTTTAGCAAAAACCTTATCTCCACCTGTTGTAAATC